>NZ_JBFAPH010000097.1:0-19090 GCF_040675635.1 Streptomyces sp. NPDC049577 | reverse complement strand
GTCGGCTCGTCCAGCACCAGCACCTTCGGGTCCTGGGCGAGTGCCCGGGCCAGCAGCACGCGCTGGCGCTCGCCACCGGACAGCGCGGAGAAGCTCCGCCGCCCGGCGCCCGCCATGCCCACCCGCTCCAGCGCCGACGCCACCGTCTCGGCGTCGGCGCTGTCCTCGCCGGCGAAGGCCCGCTTGTAGGGGGTGCGGCCCATGGCGACGACCTCGCGCACGGAGAGCTCGAAGTCGCTGCCGCGCTCCTGCGGCAGCGCCGCGACCCGCCGGGCGGACTGCACGGCCGTCAGCCGCCGGAGGTCCGTCCCGCCGACCAGTACCCGGCCGGCGTGCGGGCGCAGATGCCGGTAGACGGTGCGCAGCACGGTGGACTTGCCGCTGCCGTTCGGGCCGATCAGGCCCGCGATCTCGCCCTCCTCGGCGACGATGCCCACACCGGAGACCACGGTCCGCCCCGAGAGGGCCACTTCCAGGCCTTCCACGGAGACCCTCATGTCACGCACCCCTCTCCAGGCGCCGGTCCAGCAGATACAGCAGCGCCGGCGCGCCGATCAGCGAGGTGACCACGCCCACCGGCAACTCCTGGTCGTCCAGGGCCGTACGGGCCACCAGATCGACGACCACCAGCAGCACGGACCCGAACAGGGCGGCCACCGGCAGCAGCCGGCGGTGGTCGCCACCCACCACCATGCGGCAGGCGTGCGGCACCATGAGGCCCACGAAGCCGATCGCCCCGGACACCGCGACCAGGACGCCGGTGAGCAGGCTCGTCACCACGAACAGCTCGCGCCGCAGCCGGGTGACGTCCACGCCGAGGCCGGCCGCCGTCTCGTCGCCCATCAGCAGGGCGTTCAGGGCGCGGGCCCGGGCCAGCAGGGCCGCCAGGCCCAGCACGACGGCCGCCGCGGGCAGGGCGAGCGTGGCCCACTGGGCCCCGCCGAGCGAGCCCATCAGCCAGAACAGCGCGCCGTGCGTCTGCTGTTCGTCCCCGGCCTGGAGCACCAGGTAGTGGGTGAAGCCCGACAGGAACTGCCCGATGCCCACTCCCGCCAGCACCAGCCTGAGCGGCCGGAAGCCGCCGCCGCGCCGGGCGAACGCCCACACCAGCGCGAAGGAGGTCAGTGCCCCGGCGAACGCGGCCGAGGACAGCCCCAGCCCGAGCGCCCCGCCGGCCCCCGCCCCGAGCACGATCGCCGCGACCGCGCCCAGCGACGCCCCGCTGGAGATGCCCAGCAGATAGGGGTCGGCGAGCGGATTGCGGACCAGGGCCTGCACGGCCGTGCCGACCAGGCCCAGGCCCGCGCCCACCACGGCCGCCAGCAGCGCGCGCGGCACCCGCAGCCGCCAGACGATCAGGTCCTGGGTGCCCGGCGCGGGGGGCCGGCCGCCGATCCCGCGCACGACCGCCGACCACACCTCCGCGAGCGGCACCCTGGTCGACCCGAGGCAGACCGAGGCGGCCAGGGCCGCCAGCAGTGCCACCGCCAGGGCGGCGCAGACCCAGCCGACGGGCACCGCGCGGGCCACCGGCTCGCCTGCGCCCTTCCGCTCCGCGGCGAGCGTCGCCATCTACTTGACCTCGTCGGGGTGGAGGGTGTGCGCGATCTCGCGCACGGTCTCCGCGCTGCGCACGCCGCCGATCGTGGTCCGCTCGGAGCCGATGCGCAGGAAGCGGTCCTCCTTGACGGCGGCCAGGTCCTGGGTGGCGGGGAAGGTCCGCAGGAAGTCCGCGGCCTCGTCGAAGGCCTTGCGGTTCGCCTCCTCGCTGCCCCGGTTGCGCACCGCGAGCTGGATCCAGTCCGGGTTCTTCGCGACGACGTCCTCCCAGCCGACGGGCTTGAAGTCGCCGTCGCAGTCGGCGAAGACGTTCCGCGCGCCAGCCATCGTGATCACGGCGTTGGCGACCTGCCGGTTGCACACCGCCATGGGCTGCTTGGTGCCGGCGTCGAAGTCGAAGAGGAAGTAGGAGGGCCGCTTGTCGTCCGGCACGCCCTTGAGCGCGTCCCGCACCTCGCCGGTCGTCTTCCGCATGCCGCCGACGAGCTCGGCAGCCCTCCGCGAGGTGCCCGTGACGGCGCCCAGCTGTTCGATGTCGGCCTCGACGCCCGACAGATCGGTGCGCGGGCCCTTGCTCATCGCCGCGCACGCCGTGGACTTCAGGAAGATGTGCTTGATGCCGGCGGCCCTGAACTCCTCGGCCGTGGGCGCGTCGCCCATCCTGCCCATGTTCTTCATCGACGAGAAGGAGTCGACGTACAGGTCCGCGCCCGAGCCGAGCAGCTTCTCCTTCGGGATCACGGTCTTGCCGAGCACCGGCACCCGCGCCGCCCGGTCCGCGTACTGCGTGGGCATCGAGCCGTTGCCCGGCGGGAAGCCCGTGCCGGCCACCTTGTCGCCCGCGCCCAGCCACATCAGCAGCTCCAGGCCGGCGGCGTTGCTGGTGACGATCCGCCGGGGCGCCGCGTCGAACGTCGTCTTCGCCCCCGTGCAGTCGGTGACGCTCACGGGGAAGCCGGCGGCGCCGCCCGGCGCGGCCGCGTCGCCGGACTCCTTCGACCCCCCGCCGCCGCAGGCCGTCGCCGACAGGGCCACCGAGGCCAGGACACCGCACCACGCACGAAGGCGCATCCGTAACACTCCAGAACTCGTCCTCACGGCCCGCCGCTGCGGGCCCGGACCAGGTAGTCGGACGCGGCGCCCGCCGAGTTCCCCCGAGGTCGCGGGGCGCACACCGGGTGCGTTCGCCGGGGCCTACCGCATACGCTGCCCCGAGGGACCGGAGTCGAGAGATTCGCGGAGGCGATCCGGCATGGCCGACCAGCTCCAGGAGATGCCCACCGACTGGCGACGCGCGCTCGCGATCGTCGCCCACCCCGACGACCTGGAGTACGGGGCCTCCGCCGCCGTCGCCACCTGGATCGACGACGGCCGCGAGTTCTCCTACGTGCTGGCCTGCCGGGGCGAGGCCGGCATCGACACGCTGGACCCCGCCGAGTCCGGGCCGCTGCGCGAGCGGGAACAGCGCGAGAGCGCCGCCGCCGTCGGCGTCGCCACCGTGGAGTTCCTGAACCACCGCGACGGCGTCATCGAGTACGGCACGGCGCTGCGCCGCGACCTCGCCGCCGCCATCCGCCGCCACCGCCCGGACCTGCTGCTCACCCTCAACCACCACGACACCTGGGGCGGCGGCCTCTACTGGAACACGCCCGACCACCGGGCCGTCGGCCGGGCCGCCCTGGACGCCGTCGCCGACGCCGGCAACCGCTGGATCTTCCCCGAGCTCATCGAGCGCGACGAGCTGCTGCCCTGGAACGGCGTGCGCTACGTCGCGGTGGCCGGCTCGCCCCGGCCCACGCACGCCGTCGACGCCCGGGCCGGGCTGGACCGGGCCGTGGCCTCCCTGCTCTGCCATCGCACCTATATCGAGGCGCTCACCTCGGAGGACCCCGAGGCGTACTGCCGCAGTTTCCTGGAGGGGAACATGGCGCTGATGGCCGACCGGTTCGGCGGCCGGCCCGCCGTGGCCTTCGAGCTCTTCAGCCGCTGACCGGCTCCTCGCCGGCCTCCGGGGCGCGCTCCATCACCAGCACCGCCACGTCGTCCTGGAGCCGGCCGTGCGTGTGCGCGTCCAGGTCGGCGCGCAACCGCTCCAGCAGCTCGGGCGTGGGCAGGGTGGCCCAGCCGGCCAGCCGTTCGGCCAGCGGATAGAAGCCGCCGCCGGGGGCGCGCGCCTCGGTCACCCCGTCCGTGCAGGCCAGCACCCGGCAGTCGGGCGGCAGCAGCATCCGCCGTGCGGTCCGGGGCGTGGCGACGAGGTCGCCCAGGCCCAGCGGCAGCCCGGGCTCCGGCCACTCCAGCTCCCGCACTTCGCCGTCGCCGCCGATCAGGAACGGCGCCACGTGCCCGCAGTCCACGAAGACCACGGGCACGGCGGCCCCGTCGGGGCCCGGCCGGCCCGCGGCCTCCTCCGTGCCGAAGACCAGGGCCGTCACGAACTCCTCCGACGCCCGCATCAGCACGTCCGCCGGCTGCCGGCCCGGCTGCGAGCTGGCCTGGTAGCGCGCGGAGTGGTGGTAGCGCTGCAACCCCTGCTCCATCGCCTCGACCCCGCGCTCCAGCTCCCGCCGGTGGTAGGCGGCCTCCCGGAACGCCGTCAGCACCGCCGCGCCCGCGCCGAGCGTGCCCAGCCCCTTGCCGCGCACGTCGCCGATGAGGACCCGGGCGCCGTACGGGGTGTCCACGACCTCGTAGATGTCACCGCCGATCAGCGCCTCCCGTTGCGAGGAGACGTAGAAGCCGTCCACCAGCACGCTGTGCGTGCGCAGCGGCAGCGGTCGCAGCAGCGCCCGCTGGGCTGCCTCGCCGGTGGCCCGGACGCGCTCCAGCAGCTCCTCGCCGTCCCGGCGCAGCCGGGCCAGCGCGATGCTCGCGCCGACCAGCAGGACGATGGCCAGCACCGAACCCGCGCGCGCCACGGGCGGCATGTTGTGCGCCAGCGCGCCGTGGTGCACGACCATCAGGACGAAGTCCACCGCGCCCACGAAGACCGTCTGCCGGTAGGTGCAGAGTATGGCCGCCGCCAGCGGGGCCAGCGCGGCGTACACCTCCAGGCGCACATCGGCCGGGGTCATCAGGTCGACGGCCACGATCACCGCGAGATAGACCAGGACCAGCGCGAAGGGCAGTCTGCGCGACACCGTGACGGACCTCCGCGCTCACCGGAAAAGGACGATTCGACCCATCCAGGTTTTCACGCGCGCTTCCGGGTGGCCACCGGTCCCGCAGGGGTTCGCCGTCAGAGCTTGCGGTAGGTGCGCGCGTCGTCCGTCGCCGCGAGGACGGCGTCCAGGTCACCGCCCGCCGAGGCCGTCACCAGCGCGGCGACCGCGCCCTCGACGAACGGGGCGTCCGCGATGCGCACGGTCCCGGCCCGGTCCAGGAGCTTGTCCGAGATCAGCGTCCGCACCGTCAGCACCGCGCTGCCCATGTCGCACAGCACCACCACGCCGGCTTCCTCGTCCACGCCCGCGACGGCCCGCCGGACCAGTTCGGCGCTCGTCCCGACGCCGCCGTCGGGCAGTCCGCCCGCGGCGGCCACGGGAGCCGGGTCGCCGGTGCCCACCAGGGCCCGGGCCAGCGCGGCGGTCGACTCGGCGACCTCGCGACTGTGCGAGACCAGGACCACGCCGACCCGGCCGGCCGGGCGCTTCTCCCCGGCGGGAGCCGCCCCCGGCGTCTCCCCGGGCACGGGCCGGGCGCACAGCTCGGGGTCGGTCGCCTCGTACAGCGCGGTGACCAGCAGCGCGGCCGAGGTCGCCCCCGGGTCCTGGTGGCCGATGCTGCGCTCGCCGAGATAGCTGGCGCGCCCGCGCCGCGCCTGCATCGGAATCGTGGCCTCCGCGCCCTCGCGGGCCGCCCGCGCCGCCGCGTCGAGGCAGGCCGCCACGTCCTGGCGCGCCACCGCGGCGGCGTACGCGTCGGCGGCCGGCTGGAGGGCGTCGACCATGGTCTTGTCCCCGGGCGCGGAGTCGCCCAGCCGCCGCACACTGGCGACCGCCGCCGCGAGCGCCTGCCCGAGCGCCTCCGGCCCGACCACGGCCTCCTCGCCGAGGACCTTGCCCATCCGGCGCAGCACGGTGCCGAACAGCGGCCCCGAGGCGCCGCCGACGGTGTTGGTCAGATGCACGCCGACGGCGGTCAGCAGCGCCCCCGGGGTGGCGGGCGGCTCCGCCGCGACGGCCCGCGCCGCGGAGGTGAACCCCCGCTTGAGGTTGGCCCCGTGGTCGGCGTCGCCGATCGCCGCGTCCAGATCGGTGAGGTACCCGGACCGGGCGACGATCACCTGGGTGGCGCGCTCCAGGAAGCGGCGGAAGAAGTCCAGATCGAGCGTGACGGACATGGGCGGCGGCTCCTCGTCGCGATACGGGCTTCGGCCCGGGTCAGCGTAGTGGGGCCGCCGCCGTCGCCGGCCGGCCGGACCGTCAGTCGATCGCCTTGATCAGTTCACCGTCGGCGGTGTCGCCGCTCAGCTCCCAGAAGAAGGTGCCGCCGAGCCCCTGGCGGTTCTTGTACGCCATCTTGCCCGCGATCGTGGCGGGGGTGTCGTAACTCCACCAGTCGCTGCCGCACTTGGCGTAGGCCGTGCCGCCGACCGTGCCGTTGGCGGGGCACTTGGCCTTGAGGACCTTGTAGTCGTCGATGCCCTGTTCATAGGTGCCGGAGGCCGGGCCGGTGGCGGTGCCGCCCGGGGCGGACTGGGTGACGCCGGTCCAGCCGCGGCCGTAGAAGCCGATGCCGAGGAGGAGCTTGGCCGGCGGGATGCCGAGGGAGGTGAGCTTGCGGACGGCGTCGTCGGTGGTGAAGCCGGCCTTGGGGATGCCGGGGTAGGAGGTGAGGGGCGAGTGCGGGGCGGTGGGTCCCTTGGCGTCCCAGGCGCCGAAGAAGTCGTAGGTCATGGGGTTGTACCAGTCGACGTAGCGGGCCGCGCCGGCGTAATCGGTGGCGTCGATCTTGCCTCCTGACGAGGCGTCGGCGGTGATGGCGGCCGTGACGAGGTTGCGGGCGCCGAACCGGGCGCGCAGCGCGGCCATCACCCGGGTGAAGGCGTCGCGGCCGCTCGCGTCGCAGGTCAGGCCGCAGGCGTTGGGGTATTCCCAGTCGATGTCGATGCCGTCGAAGACATCGGCCCAGCGCGGGTCCTCGACCAGGTTGTAACAGGAGTCGGCGAAGGCGGCCGGGTTCTTCGCGGCCTCCGCGAACCCTCCGGACCAGGTCCAGCCGCCGAAGGACCAGACCACCTTGAGGCCGGGGTGCAGCTTCTTGAGCTTGCGCAGCTGGTTGAAGTTGCCGCGCAGGGCGCCGTTGTCCCAGGTGTCGGCCTTGCCGTCGACGCTGCCGGCCGCGTCGTAGAACTTGTCGTAGTCGGCGTACGCGTCACCGATCGCGCACCTGCCGCCGGTGACGTTGCCGAAGGCGTAGTTGATGTGCGTCAGCCTGGCCGCCGAGCCGGACGTCTCGATGTTCTTGACGTGGTAGTTGCGGCCGTAGACGCCCCAGTCGGTGAAGTAACCGACGACCCGGTGGCCGGCGGCCTCGTCCGCCGGGGAGGCGGGAGCGGTCGTGGGCGAGGCGGAGGCGGTCGCCGGGGCGACGAGGGCGGAGGCGAGCAGTGCGGCGCCCGCGAGGGCGGAGGCCAGTATTCCGTGCGGTCGGGACATGGTTCTCCTCGGTGGGGTGGGGAGAGCGATGGGGGGTGACCCGCGTCCGCCGAACTTTTGGCATGGACGCGTTGAACGGTGGGAGAACCGTAGAAGGACTAGACCAGTGCGTCAATGGTTCGGACCAAACCTGACGAACGCTTGGTCATGATCCGTCAACCCGTGACGCACGGCTTCCGATCGGGCATACTCCAAGCGCCACAGCCGCAGGTCACCCGCGTTCCGCGACCCGGCACGGGACCATCGACTGGGCACCCCCCCGGTGGCGGCGCCGACACCCTTGCGCGTCCGTTGCCGCAGCGCCCGACAGGGAGGAGAGCGTCGCCATGACCGATCACGGCACCGAGCCGGTGGAGCGTCGACTGCCCACCGAGGAGGCCCACGACCTGATCGCGCTCGTGCGCGACCTGGTGCGGCGGGAGATCCGGCCGACGGCCGCCGAGGAGGAGGAAGCCGGCCGCTTCCCCCGCGAGATCTTCCGTCTGCTCTCCTCCGCCGGCCTGCTCGCCCTCCCGTACGCCGAGGAGTTCGGCGGCGGCGACCAGCCGTACGAGGTCTACCTCCAGGTGCTGGAGGAGCTCGCCGCCGCCCGGCTCACGGTGGGTCTCGGCGTCAGCGTGCACACCCTCGCCTGCCACGCGCTCGCCGGCTACGGCAGCAAGGAGCAGCAGGCCGAGCACCTGCCGGCCATGCTCGGCGGCGGCCTGCTGGGCGCGTACTGCCTGTCCGAGCCGTCCTCCGGCTCCGACGCCGCCTCCCTGCGCACCCGCGCCACCCGCAGCGGCGACGAGTGGACCATCGAGGGCACCAAGGCGTGGATCACCCACGGCGGCGTCGCCGACTTCTACACCGTCCTGGCCCGCACCGGCGACGAGGGCGCCCACGGCATCACCGCCTTCCTCGTGCCCGGAGACGCCCCGGGTCTGAGCGCCGCGCCGCCCGAGCGGAAGATGGGCATGAAGGGCTCGCCGACCGCGCAGCTGCACTTCGACGGCGTGCGGGTGCCCGACGCCCGGCGCATCGGCGAGGAGGGCCAGGGCTTCTCCATCGCCCTGTCCGCCCTCGACTCCGGCCGGCTGGGCATCGCCGCCTGCGCCATCGGCATCGCCCAGGCCGCGCTGGACGAGGCGCTGGCCTTCGTCCACGAGCGGCGGCAGTTCGGCCGGCCGGTCGCCGACTTCCAGGGCCTGCGCTTCATGCTCGCCGACATGGCCACCCAGATCGAGGCCGGCCGTTCCCTCTACCTCGCCGCCGCACGGCTGCGCGATCAGGGACTGCCGTTCGCCAAGGAGGCGGCCATGGCCAAGCTGTTCTGCACGGACACCGGGATGCGGGTGACCACGGACGCGGTCCAGCTCATGGGCGGCTACGGCTACACCGCCGACTTCCCGGCCGAGCGCTACATGCGCGAGGCGAAGGTGCTGCAGATCGTCGAGGGCACGAACCAGATCCAGCGCATGGTCATCGCCCGCCATGTGGCAGGACCGGAATCCCGCTGACGCGGGCGCGGCCGTCAGGCGGTGAGCTCCGCCAGTTCCGGAAGCCCGGCGGCGGCCGCCCCGGCACCGGCCACGCTCGCGGTGTCCTTCAGGCCCGTGGCCGTGCCGATCGCGATCACCGCGCCGTCGCGGTGCTCGCGCGCCAGGCCGCGGGCCGCCGCGACGGCCACCGCCGACGAGGGCTCCAGGAAGATCCCGCCGGCGCCCAGGGCGCGGTGCTCGGCCATGAAGTCCTCGGTGGGCACCGCGACCGCCGAGCCGTCCGAGCGCCACAGCGCGTCCAGCCCCTGCCAGCAGGGGGTCTCCTCGCCGAGCGAGAAGGCGGGGGAGGGGACGGACGCCACGCGCACCCGCTCCTGCTCCGCCCGCCCGGCGCGGGCGAGCGCGGCGGTGAAGGGCGCGGCACCCGCCGGCTCCGCCGCGACCAGCCGGGGAAGGCGGCCCAGCAGCCCGGCCTCGCGCAGCTCCCGGAAGCCGCGGCCGATGCCGGCGAGCAGGTCCGCGCGGCTGGTCGGCACGACCACCGTCCCGGCGCGGTCGCCGAAGTCGCGGGCGATCTCGTACGCGACGGACTTGTAGCCCTCGTTGGCGTAGCCGTTGCCGCCCGGCGAGGGCGCGACAAAGCTGGTCAGCGGATACCAGCCGAAGCGCTCGACCGCCTCCCGCATCGCGGCGTTCCGCGCGGCGAGGTCCCGCCGCACGACCCGGATCGCGCCCAGGGCGTCGATCTGCGCCCGCAGCGGCCCGGGGACCCGGTCGGTGGTGAAGATCACGCAGCGCAGCCCGGCCCGGGCGGCGTACGCCGCGGCCGACGCGCCGGCGTTCCCGGAGGAGGCGGCGACCACCGTGTCCGCCCCGGCGGCCCGGGCGGCCGCCGCGCCCACCGCCATGGCGCGGTCCTTGTGCGAACCGGTGGGGTTGGCGCCCTCGTACTTCAGCCAGAGCCCGGTGCCGTCCGCACCGTCCGCACCGTTCGAGCCGTTCGGGCCTTCCAAGGCGAGGTGGGGCGTCGCCCCCTCGCCGAGCGTGACCGGCGGGCCGGGCACCGGCATCGCGGAGGGCCAGCCCCACGGGCCGCCGGGAAAGTCGGCGAGCGAGAGCCCGGACAGATCGGCCGGGGGCGGTACGGGATTGACGCCGACGCCCTCCGCTCGGCAGGGCGCGCACCCCGAGAGGTCCTCGGCGGCCGCGCCGCAGCGCGGGCAGTGCAGCGGAGGGAGCTTTGGCGGACCGGACGGCCGGGAGCCGTTTCCGCGGGCGCGGTCCGGGGGCGACGTCACGGGAACCTCCTCGGCTCGTACGGCGGGAAGGCATCGACCCTAACAGCCGACTCGTCGTCACTTCCCGCCGTACGCCCGGGAACCGGTTCGCTTCAGGAGGGCCGGCGCATCTCGGGCACGCGCAGCGGGCGTGAGCCGGGACCGCCGATGTGCGAGAAGGGCTGGGTCCGCCAGTCCAGGCTCTGCGGCAGCGTCAGCAGCAGCGCGGCGTCCAGGCCGTGGCCGTCGAGCGACTCGCCGGCCGGAGCGGTCTCCTCGACGCCGAGTCCGGACCCCGGGCAGACGGTGAGCCCGAACGGGTTCCACGGGGACGGGCACAGCGCGTGCTCCGGCAGGACGTCCTCGTCGGCCAGCAGCGCGATCGGCCGCGCGCAGTCCGGGCACGTCACCCGGAACATCGCGGGCATCTCGTAGGACTCGTACAGGCTGTCGTCCTCGTGGTCGACGCGTTCAAGGCTGGGCATCGTGTTTCTCCCCCTCGGATGGGCCGGCCGGGGCGCCTCGGCCGCGGCCACAGCAAGCATTTCCCTGGTGGCACGTCAGGTAATCGCGGCGCTCGGGAGGACACGGGTGCACGCCTGTGGTGTTCATCACACACCCCGTGCGCCTGTGGCGCCGCCGACTGTGCCGGGCGCACCCGGAACCAGTAGGTTGATCCGCGTGGAGGAGTTGGACAGAGAGATCGTGGAACTGCTCGTCAAGGACGGGCGGATGAGCTACACCGACCTGGGCAAGGCCACCGGCCTGTCCACCTCGGCGGTGCACCAGCGCGTGCGGCGGCTCGAACAGCGCGGCGTCATCCGTGGCTACGCGGCCGTCGTGGACCCCGAGGCGGTCGGGCTGCCGCTCACCGCGTTCATCTCGGTGAAGCCCTTCGACCCCAGCGCGCCGGACGACATCGCCGACCGGCTCGCAGAGATCCCCGAGATCGAGGCGTGCCACAGCGTCGCGGGCGACGAGAACTACATCCTCAAGGTGCGCGTGGCCACGCCGCTGGAGCTCGAGCACCTGCTGGCGCGCATCCGCTCGCTCGCCGGGGTCTCGACGCGGACGACGATCGTGCTCAGCACCCCCTACGAGGCCCGGCCGCCGCGGGTGGGCTGAGCCTCCCGGGGGATCCGGTTACGGGACGGGGCGGGCCAGGGGAGAGACTGACCCCATGAGCGAGCCCATCAAGACCGTGCTGCTGCGCGGCGGCACCGTGCACAGCCCCGCCGACCCCTTCGCGACCGCGATGGTCGTGGAGCACGGCCACGTCGCCTGGGTCGGTTCCGAAGGCGCGGCGGACTCCTTCGCCGAGGGTGTGGACGAGGTCGTCCACCTCGACGGCGCGCTCGTCACGCCCGCGTTCACCGACGCACACGTGCACACCACCGCCACCGGCCTCGCGCTGACCGGCCTGGACCTCACCGGCGTCGCCGGCCTGGCCGAGGCGCTGGAGCGGGTACGGGCGCACGCGGCCGCGCGCCCCGCCGACCGGGTACTGCTCGGACACGGCTGGGACGGCAGCCGGTGGCCCGAGCAGCGGCCGCCCTCCCGCCGGGAACTCGACGAGGCCACCGGCGGCCGGCCGCTCTACCTCACCCGCGCCGACGTCCACTCCGCCGTCGTCACCACCGCACTGCTCGACCTCGTCCCGCACGCCGCCCGCCTGACCGGCTACGACCCCGACGGGCCGCTGACCGACGACGCCCACCACGCCGTGCGCGCCGTCGCGTACGAGAGCGTCACCCCCGCCCAGCGCGCCGAGGCCCAGCGCGCCGCGCTCGCCCGGGCCGCCTCCCTGGGCATCGGCTCGGTCCACGAGTGCGCCGGACCCCTGATCTCCAGCGAGGACGACCTCACCGGGCTGCTGCGCCTGGCCGCCGAGGAGCCCGGCCCCCGGGTCGTCGGCTACTGGGCCGAGGCCCTCACCTCGCCCGACGGAGCCGAGCGGATCCGAGAACTCGGCGCGATCGGCGCGGCCGGCGACCTCTTCGCCGACGGCTCCCTCGGCTCGCACACCGCCTGCCTGCACGAGCCGTACGCCGACGCCGGCCACCGGGGCACCGGCCACCTCGACGCCGCCGCCGTCGCCGCGCACGTCGCCGCCTGCACCGAGGCCGGCATCCAGGCCGGCTTCCACGCCATCGGTGACGCCGCCCTGACCGCCGTCACCGAGGGCGTGCGCGCCGCCGCCGACAAGCTCGGGCTCGCCGCGATCCGCGCCGCCCGGCACCGCGTCGAGCACGCCGAGATGCTCAGCCCCGAGCACATCGCCGCCTTCGCCGAGTTCGCCCTCACCGCCTCCGTCCAGCCCGCCTTCGACGCGGCCTGGGGCGGCGACGAGGGCATGTACGCGCAGCGGCTGGGCCGCGAGCGGGCCCGCACCCTCAACCCGTACGCGGACCTGCTGCGCGCCGGCGTCCCGCTCGCCCTCGGCTCCGACAGCCCCGTCACGCCCCTGGACCCGTGGGGCGGCGTCCGCGCCGCGGCCTTCCACCGCACGCCCCGGCACCGCGTCTCCGTACGGGCCGCCTTCACCGCCCACACCCGCGGCGGCTGGCGGGCCATCGGCCGCGACGACGCCGGCATCCTGGTGCCGGGCGCGCCCGCCGACTACGCGATCTGGGAGAGCGGCGACCTGGTCGTGCAGGTCCCCGACACCCGGGTCGCCAACTGGTCCACCGACCCCCGCTCCGGCACCCCGGGGCTGCCCGACCTCACCCCCGGCACGCCGCTGCCGGTCTGCCTGCGCACGGTCGTCGGCGGCCGGACGGTCCACGAGCGGCCGAACGAGTGAGGCGCGCCGGGCCGCGTACCGCCGAACGATGATCCGTCGGCCTGTCGCCCCGCCGCCCGGCACGCCGTACTGACCTGCTGATTTGCCGAAGGCACGCAGGTCGCGAGGGTGTTGACACGGCGCGGGCGGCGGCCGGTAGGTTCTGCGGAGTCCACCACAGGACGTCCGGCCGGTGAACCTCCACACAGTCGTCGAACGCAGCTGGGCCATGGGGTGGTGCGCCGGGCCGGCACACCACCACTGGGAGCCAGGTCCAGCGCACGGGGGCGAGGGAAGGCTCCGCCTGTCCGGCAGGTGCGACCCGGGTGGGGCCCGGACGTTCAGTAGACAACGGCTCTCGGTCGACCCGCAGCCAGCGGATCCCAGGCCGGCCCGAAGGACACCGGGCCCCACATGCCCGCACGCCCGCCGACGATCACCCGGCGGCCCCGCGACACGCCCGGGCGAGGTACGGTCAGCTGGAACACCCCGCAGCTTGAAGGAAGGGGCGCGACCGTGCCCTCGGGCCCCGAGACCCTCGACCAGCCGTCGCCGACGGCCGGAACCCCGCCCTCCGACGACGCCCCGGCGCGCCCGGGCCGCCTCGCGCGGTCGGCCCGGCTCGTCCGCCGCGAGGCACCCCGCAGCGCGCTGGCCGCGCTCGCCGGCGCCGCGCTGGCGGCGGCCTTCCCGCCGTACGACCTGTGGCCGCTGTCCGTGCCGGCCGTGGCCGCCCTCGCGCTGCTCACGCGCGGGCGCACGGCCCGGCAGGGCGCCTGGACGGGCTTCGCCTTCGCGCTGCCCTTCTTCTTCCTCCTGCTGCGCTGGCTGCACGTCGTCGGCTACGACGCCGTGGTGGGCCTGTCGGCGATCGAGGCGCTGTTCGTCGCCGCCCTCGGCGCCGGGCTGGCCGTCTCCTCCCGGCTGCCGGCCTGGCCGCTGTGGGGCGCCTGCCTGTGGATCACCGAGGAGTGGGCGCGCGACCGCCTGCCCTTCGGCGGCTTCCCCTGGGGGCGCCTGGCGTTCGCCAACACCGGCTCGCCGTTCACCCCGCTCGCCGCCCTGGGCGGCGCCCCGCTGGTGACCTTCGGCGTGGCCCTGGCCGGCGGCCTGCTCGCGTACGCGGCCGTCGCGGCCCGCCGGTGGCGCACCGCCGCCGGGGGTCCGGGCCGGGTGCGGGCGGCCCTGCCGGCCGTGGCGGCCGCGGCGCTGGCCCTGGCCGTCGGGCTCGCCGGGTACGCGGTGCCCGTCCCCACCAAGGCCGACGACACCGTGGACATCGCGATCGTCCAGGGCAATGTGCAGCATGCCGGCATGGACTTCCTCGGCCGCCCGATGATGATCCTCGACAACCACGTCGACGCCACGCTCCAGCTGGCGAGCGACATCCGGGCGGGGCGCGTGAAGAAGCCCGACCTGGTCATCTGGCCGGAGAACTCCTCGGACCTCGACCCCTTCCAGTACCCGCCGGCCCGCGCCCGCATCGAGGAGGCGGTCCGGGCGGTCGGCGTGCCCGTCCTGGTGGGCGCCCTGGTCGACCATCCGGGCAAGCCCGGCTACATCGACAACAAGGGCATCGTCTGGGACCCGCGGACCGGCCCCGGCGCCTCCTACGCCAAGCAGCACCCGGTGCCCTTCGGCGAGTACGTGCCGTTCCGGCAGGAGCTGAGCAAGGTCATCAGCCGCCTCCAGCGCGTCCCGCGCGACTTCTACCCCGGTGACCACACCGGTGTGCTCGACATCGGCCCGGCCCGGCTCGGCGACGTCATCTGCTTCGAGGTCGCCTACGACGAGATCGTCCACGACACCGTCGCGGCCGGTGCCCGGGCACTGGTCGTCCAGACCAACAACGCCACCTACGGCCGCACCGGTCAGCCCGACCAGCAGCTGGCCATGTCCAGGCTGCGGGCCGTCGAGCACGGCCGGGCCGTGGTCACCGCCGCGACGAGCGGCATCAGCGCGGTCGTCGCCCCGGACGGCAAGGTGCTCCAGCGCACCGAGGAATTCACCCGGGACGTCCTCACCGCGCGGATCCCCCTGCGGGACGGGACGACCGTCGCGGACCGCGTGGGTGCGGGGCCCGAATGGGCGCTCGCTATCGTGGGCCTCCTGTCCTGTGCGACCGCACTCCTGATCGGTCGTCGGGCACGCACGGAGAAGAAGGGACAGCAGTGAACGACGGCGGTCAGCGGAGATACGGTCCGCTCGGCACGATCTTGGTGATCATCCCGACCTACAACGAGGCGGAGAACATCAAGCCCATCGTCGCCCGGGTGCGGTCGGCCGTACCGGAGGCGCACGTCCTCGTCGCCGACGACAACAGTCCCGACGGCACCGGCAAGCTGGCGGACGAGCTGGCGGCCGATGACGACCACGTCAAGGTGCTGCACCGCAAGGGCAAGGAGGGACTCGGCGCGGCCTATCTGGCCGGCTTCCGCTGGGGCCTGGACAACGGCTACGGAGTCCTGGTCGAGATGGACGCCGACGGTTCCCACCAGCCGGAGGAGCTGCCCCGGCTGCTGACCGCCCTCAAGGGCGCGGACCTGGTCCTCGGCTCCCGCTGGGTGCCCGGCGGTCGCGTCGTGAACTGGCCGAAGTCCCGCGAGTTCCTCTCCCGCGGCGGTTCCACGTACTCCCGGCTGCTGCTGGACGTGCCGATCAAGGACGTCACGGGCGGCTTCCGCGCCTTCCGCCGGGAGACGCTGGAGGGCCTGGGCATGGAGGAGGTCGCCTCGCAGGGGTACTGCTTCCAGGTCGACCTCGCGTGGCGCGCGGTCAAGGCCGGCTTCCACGTGGTCGAGGTCCCCATCACCTTCGTCGAGCGCGAGCTGGGTGACAGCAAGATGAGCCGCGACATCGTCGCCGAGGCCCTGTGGCGCGTGACGTCCTGGGGCGTCGGCTCCCGAGTCGGCAAGGTGCTGGGCCGGGACCGCTGACCTCCAGGCACACTTGAATCATGACGTTCGGAGCAGACCGGAAACCCTCCCGCCGCGGCCGCGCCCGCCGACTGATCCCCCTGGGCGTCGCGCTCTGGGCGCTGCTGGAGCTGTGGCTGCTGATTCTCGTCGCCGGCGCGGCCGGCGGGCTGACCGTCTTCGCCCTGCTGGCGGGCGGCGTGCTCGCCGGCTCGTACGTGATCAAGCGCGCGGGCCGGCGGGCCTGGGAGCGGCTGACCCGCTCCGCCGCGTCCCCCTCCGGGGAGGCCGGGGGCGGGGGCGGCAACGCGCTGACGATGCTGGGCGGACTGCTGCTGATCGTGCCCGGTCTGCTCTCGGACGTGGCGGGGCTGCTGTGCCTGTTCCCGCCCACGCGGGACCTGCTGCGGAAGGCCGCCGGGCGGAAGCTCTCGGCCTACCGGCCGGCTTACCGGCCGGATGATGACGTCATCCAGGGCGAGGTCATCCGCGAGGACGACCGCCCGACGCACCGGGACTCCCTCCCGTAGCCCGGGCCACCGGCCCGCACCCGGATGCGGTTACCGGAAAGGGCCCGGGCCACTGCTGATGCAGTGGCCCGGGCCCTTTGCCGTGCGGCTTCGCCGCAACGCCGTTACGCGGACTTGCGCGTGTCGCGCGGATGCACCGCGATGTTCATCGCCCCGGACCGGAGGACCGCCAGCCGCTCGGCCAGCACCTCCTCCAGCTCCTCGCGCGTGCGCCGCTCCATGAGCATGTCCCAGTGCGTACGCGCGGGCTTGCCCTTCTTCTCCTCGGGACCGTCGCCGTCCACCAGGAGCGCGACGGCGCCGCACGCCTTGCACTCCCACTCCGGCGGGATCTCCGCCTCCACTGAGAACGGCATCTCGAATCGATGGCCGTTCGGGCATGCGTACTCCACCGCCTGGCGCGGGGCCAGATCGATGCCGCGGTCGGTCTCGTAGCTGGTCACCACAAGTCGCGTGCCGCGGAGAGCTCGCTCACTCATGAATTCGTGCCTCCCGGGCTTGTCGCCCACAGGACAGGTGTCGCTGTCGTCGTCATCCGGTCAACGTCCGGTCGGCGGTGAAGATTCCCCGTTGAGGGACATGCGTCGCCCGTCGTGCCGCCCCTTTTTGTACCCATCGGCGCCCGGTTTGTCACATCTGGCAACAGATGTCACCCTGCGCTTCCGTCAATTCGGCGCGCAGTAACGGGTCGTCCGGTGGGTCAAAGGCGTACACTACCCCCCCGCTCGTCCGAGTGTTCAACCAGGTCCCCGGTTCCGCCGCTCGCGACCACGGGGGATGCCACCGGCGAGGCCGGTTCCGGCAGTGCGAAGACGCGCAGGAAGAACTGGGACAGCGGGCCGATGGCCACCGCGAAGAGGACCGTTCCCACGCCCACCGAGCCGCCCAGGGCGAAGCCCGTCGCCAGCACGGCCAGCTCGATGCAGGTGCGCACGAGCCGGACCGAGCGGCCGGTCCGGCGGTGCAATCCGGTCATCAGGCCGTCACGCGGGCCCGCGCCGAACCGCGGGGTGATGTACAGGCCGGTCGCCGCGCCGCACAGCACGATGCCGAGCAGCAGCAGGGGTATGCGCGCCCACAGCGCGTGCACCGCCGGAACCACGCTCATCGCCGCGTCCACGACCAGGCCGATCACGAGGACGTTCGAGACCGTGCCCAGGCCCGGGCGCTGGCGCAGCGGCACCCACAGCAGCAGGACCAGCGCGCCGATCGCGATGGTGACCGTCCCCATGGACAGCCCGGTGTGCCGCGACACCCCCTGGTTCAGCACGTCCCAGGGTGCGAGCCCGAGCCCGGCCCGGACCTGGAGGGCGATGCTCAGCCCGTACAGCGCGAGCCCGCCGTACAACTGCACGAGACGGCGGGCGAGGCGCGGGCCCCCGGATCCTGCTCCGGACCCTTCTCCGGACTCCTTCTGCGACTCCTCGGACGCGGACAAAACCCCTCCTCGGGTGGTGGTGCCATCCTGGGCAGTGGTGGGACTGGCCTGACGCATGGCAGTCTGTGGCCCGGCAGTAAGCATGATCCATGGCCAATCCCGGGAAGGTGGACCGCAAAAATGACCCGGTGGACTTCTTCGGTGGGCGCACCCCAGCTCGCCCGGCTGCTCGGCTCGCAGCAGGCGCGGGAGGGCGTCAGCCTGCTCGCCGGCCGCCGTACGCCCGCCTACCGCTCGCTCGCGGACGGCATCCGGCTGCTCGTCCTCGAAGGCCGTGTGCCGGTCGCCGCCCGGCTGCCGGCCGAGCGGGAGCTGGCCGCCGCCCTGTCCGTCAGCCGCACCACCGTCGCCGCCGCCTACGAGGCGCTGCGCGGCGAGGGGTTCCTCGAATCACGGCGCGGCGCCGGCAGCTGGACGGCCGTGCCCGCGGGCAACCCGCTGCCCACCCGGGCCCTGGACCCGCTGCCGCCGGAGGCCGCCGGCTCGGTGATCGACCTGGGCTGCGCGGCCCTGACCGCCCCCGAGCCCTGGCTGACCCGCGCCTTCCAGGGCGCCCTGGAGGAGCTGCCGCCCTACGCCCACACCCACGGCGACTACCCCGCCGGCCTGCCCGCCCTGCGCCAGGCGCTCGCCGACCGGTACACCGCGCGCGGCATCCCCACCATGCCCGAGCAGATCATGGTCACCACCGGGGCCATGGGCGCCGTCGCCGCCATCTGCCGGCTGCTCGCCGGGGGCGGCGAGCGGGTCGCGGTCGAGTCCCCCTCCTACGCGAACGTGCTCCAGCTGATGCGCGAGGCCGGGGTCCGGCTGGTGCCCGTGGCGATGGCCCGCGGCCTCGCCGGCTGGGACCTGCCCGCCTGGCGCCAGGTGCTGCGCGACGCCGCGCCCCGCATGGCCTATGTGATCGCCGACTTCCACAACCCGACCGGCTCCCTGGCCCCCGAGGAGCAGCGCCGCGAGCTCGTCGAGGCGGCCCGGGCGGCCGGCACGGTACTGGTCGCCGACGAGACCATGTCCGAGCTGCTGCTCGACCCGGACGTCGAACTGCCCCGCCCGGTCTGCGCCTTCGACCCCGCCGGCAGCGCCGTCATCACCGTCGGCTCGGCCAGCAAGTCCTTCTGGGCCGGGCTGCGCATCGGCTGGGTGCGCGCCGCCCCCGACATCATCCGCAACCTCGTCGCCGCCCGCGCCTACGCGGACCTGGGCACCCCGGTCCTCGAACAGCTCGCGGTCACGTGGCTGTTGAACACCGAGGGCTGGAACGCCTCCATCGCCCTGCGGCGCGATCAGACCCGGGAGAACCGCGACGCCCTCGTCGCCGCCGTCCGGCGCCGGCTGCCCGACTGGGAGTTCACCGTTCCGCACGGCGGTCTGACCCTGTGGGCGCGGACCGGCGGGCTGTCCGGCTCGCGGATCGCCGAGGCGGGGGAGCGGCTCGGGGTGC
>NZ_JBFAPH010000096.1:0-19271 GCF_040675635.1 Streptomyces sp. NPDC049577 | reverse complement strand
GCGGCCCCCTCGTCCCGCCGCGGCGGGGAAGTGGTGCTGGTCGGTGGTGAGGGGGCGCGGCCCCTTCCTTTTCCTTTCCGCCGCGGCGGGGAAAACGGGTGGGCCTGGCCGCTAGGCCGACTGGCGTCGGCGGACCGCGATGACGATGGCCGCGCCCGCGACGATCGCCGCCGCCGCGCCCGCGGCGATCCACGGGGTGGCCGTGCTGGAACCGGTCGCGGCGAGCTCGCCCTCACCGCCGGCGGCCGACGGGCCCGAGCCGGACGACGCGTCGGTGGCAGCCGTCGGCGACGCGGAAGCGGACGGCGTGGCGGACGCCGAGGCGGAGGCCGACGGCGCGGCGGTGGCCGGCTTCGACGCGGACGGCGAAGGCTTGCCGTGCGTGCCGGACGTCTGGCTCTGGCTCGGCTTGGGGGACTCCTTCTCCGCGGCGGTGACGTCGAAGTTCACCGTGATGGGGTCCGGGTCGATCGACTTGTCCATGCCGCCGGCGATGGCCCGCAGCTGGAAGGTGCCCTTGCCCGCCGGCACCTTGGCCGAGAATCCGATGCGGAACCGGAGCGTGGCGATCTTGCCCTTCTCGACCTTGAGCACGCCGCCGCCACCCACGGCCTTGTCCATCGACGTGTTTTGCCAGGCCGCCTTGGCCTCGTCCCAGAACTGTGCCTTGACGTCGGCCGGGTCGATCTTCTGCTCGGACTTCTCCAGGTGGAAGAAAACGGCGTAGCCGTCGAAGGTCCTGTCGCCCTTGCTGTTGTCGATGTCCACGGACAGGCCGGTCGCGTCGCCGCCCGCCTTGAACGTGCCGGTGAAGTCCTTCACCGTCAGCACGGTCTTCGTGGTGGCGGTCTGGTCGGTGGTCTTGTCCTGCTCGCCGTCCTTCTTCGGAGGCGTGACGACCGAACCGGCGGGAACCGCCGGCTTGTCGTCGGCGACCGCCGGGGCCGCCAGGAAGACGGTGGGCGCGATGACGCCGGCGGCCACCGCGGTGGCTATTCGGGAAATCTGCATGGCGATCACCCTAAAGCCCGCGTAAGACGAACCGTCACCTCTTCACGCCACCAACTGTGTCCGCATCGTGGGAAGTCCGCGCCGATAGTGGGAATCCCGGTGCGCGCTGACCGGATTGTGGGCAGACTCTTCCGCAGAACGGACCGGCGGCGTTACGGTGCCGGTCACGCAACGCCCCGTGGCAGCGCCGCCGCGGAGCGCAGCCGGTGCCATTGCGTCCAGCGGCCGGCGGCCTCTTGTCGCGCGCTGCCGGACGGGACCGGCGGTGCGACCCCACCGCGATGAGGGCCGCCACTCATCGGAGGAGGGGCGTCGTGACCGCGGAGACTTCGCAGACGCTCGACAGGGGACTGCGCGTCCTCAAACTGCTTGCCGACACCGACCACGGCCTGACCGTCACCGAGCTCGCCACCCGGCTCGGTGTGAACCGCACCGTCGTCTACCGTCTGCTCGCCACGCTCGAACAGCACGCACTCGTACGCCGTGACATCGGCGGCCGCGCCCGCGTCGGTCTCGGCGTGCTGCGGCTGGGGCGGCAGGTGCACCCGCTCGTCAGGGAGGCGGCCCTGCCGGCGCTGCGCGCGCTGGCGGAGGACATCGGGGCCACCGCCCACCTCACGCTCGTCGACGGGGCCGAGGCGCTCGCGGTCGCCGTCGTCGAGCCGACCTGGACCGACTACCACGTGGCCTACCGCGCCGGGTTCCGGCACCCCCTGGACCGCGGCGCGGCCGGCCGGGCCATCCTCGCGGCACGCCGGGGCGAGGCCGACGGCCCCGGATACGCCCTGACCCACGGCGAACTGGAAGCCGGCGCGAGCGGCGCGGCGGCACCGCTGATCGGCGTGACGGGCATAGAGGGCAGCGTCGGCGTGGTCATGCTGGCGGACTCGGTGCCGCAGCGCGTGGGCCCACGCGTCATGGAAGCGGCAAAGGAAGTGGCGGACGCACTGCGCTGACCGGTTCCCCTTTCCCGGCGCGGCGGCCACCGGGTCCGGGGTTGCGCTGAAGGGGCCGTGCCTCTTCTGCCCTCCCGCCGCAGCGTTGATCAGCCACCGTGGTGGTGTCCGGCGGTGCCCAGCCCTGCCCGGCCCGTGGGCCCCGGCCGTCAGGCCGGTTCGGTACCGCCGGCCCGCGCCGTCCGGCTCCCCACCGCCGCGGCGGACAACGGGTGCGGATGGAGCTGAAGGGGCCTTGCCCCTGCGCGTGCGGGCCGGGCCCGGTTCTTTCGGTGCCGGCCGCACGCCACCGGGTGTCACGTCCCGTCCACCCCGTGAACTAGATTCGCAGCATGCCTTGGAGCACCCGCCACCGGACCCTCGCGCTCTGCGCCGCCCCCGTCGTCGCCCTGCTCGCGGTCGCCGCGTTCGTGCCGTTGCCGTTCGCCGTCGCGCAGCCGGGGTCGACCGTGAACGTCCTCGGGGCCGACAAGACCGACAAGGCCGGCAAGAACACGCCGGTGATCTCGATCAGCGGGGCGCCCGTCCGCAGGACGACCGGGCAACTGCGGATGACGACGATCGTGGCGACCGGTCCGGACACCGCGGTCGGGCTCGACGACGTGGTCGACGGGTGGTTCCGCACCGACCGGGCGATCATGCCGCACGACGCGGTCTACCCCTCCGGGCAGTCCGACACGGAAGTGGAGAAGCACAACGTCGAGGAGATGAAGAAGTCGCAGGACGCGGCTGCCGCGGCCGCCCTCGGCTATCTCCACCGCTCGCCGAAGGACGTCAAGGTCCAGCTCAGCCTGGCCGACATCGGCGGGCCGAGCGCGGGGCTGCTCTTCGCGCTCGGCGTGGTCGACAAGCTGGACGGCGACGGGCAGGGCGGTGACCTGACCGGCGGCCGGACCATCGCCGGCACCGGGACGATCGAGCCGGACGGGACGGTCGGCGCGGTCGGCGGGGTCGCGCTCAAGACGCAGGCGGCCCAGCGGGACGGCGCCACCGTCTTCCTCGTCCCGAAGGACGAGTGCTCGGACGCCACCGGGCACACCCCGAAGGGGCTGCGGCTGATCCCGGTGACGGACCTCAAGGGCGCCGTGGACGCCCTGAAGGCCCTCGCGGCGGGGCGCGACGTCCCGGCCTGCTAGCCCTCCGCCGCCTGCTTGACCAGCGGGATGATCCGCAGCGGCACCGGGTTCTCCATGACGATCGCCGTCGACGCCCGCACGATGCCGTCGAAGCCGACGACCCGGTCGATCACCCGCTGGAGGTCCGCGTTCGAGCGGGCCACCAGCCGGCACAGCATGTCGCCGTGCCCGGTCGTGGTGTGCAGCTCCAGCACCTCCGGCACGGTCGCCAGGTGCGACCGCACGTCCGCGCCCTGGCCCTGCTTGATCTCCAGCGTGGCGAACGCGGTCACCGGATAGCCCAGCGCCGCCGGGTCGACGTCCGGGCCGAAGCCCCGGACGACGCCCTGGGACTGGAGCCGGTCCAGTCGCGCCTGCACCGTGCCGCGCGCCACGCCCAGCCGGCGGGACGCCTCCAGGACGCCGATCCGCGGCTCCTCCGCGAGCAGCTCGATCAGCCTGCCGTCCAAACGATCGATCACCCTTGCCTGCCTCTCGTGGTCATCGTGTACACAACACCCGTCCGGGCCGGTCCTCCGCTATGCAGAATGCCCAGCGAAGACGCAAACTATTGCGCACCTTGTGGATGAGAGAGACCCTGCGGCCATGACTCAGACCACGGATCACACCCTCGACACCGCACGGCAGGCCGACCCCTTCCCGGTCAAGGGGATGGACGCGGTCGTCTTCGCCGTCGGCAACGCCAAGCAGGCCGCGCACTACTACTCCACCGCCTTCGGCATGAAGCTCGTCGCGTACTCCGGACCGGAGAACGGCAGCCGGGAGACGGCGAGTTACGTCCTGGAGTCGGGCGGCGCCCGCTTCGTGCTCACGACGGTCATCAAGGCGACCACCGACCGCGGCCGCTTCCTGGCCGAGCACGTCGCCGAGCACGGCGACGGCGTCGTCGACCTCGCCATCGAGGTGCCGGACGCCCGCGCCGCGTACGCCTACGCCCTCGCGCACGGCGCCACCGGCCTGGAGGAGCCGCACGAGGTCGAGGACGAGCACGGCACCGTCGTCCTGGCCGCGATCGCCACGTACGGCAAAACCCGCCACACCCTCGTCGAGCGCTCCGGCTACAAGGGCCCGTACCTGCCGGGCTATGTGGCCGCCGATCCGATCGTCGAGCCGGGCGAGCGGCTGTTCCAGGCCATCGACCACTGTGTGGGCAACGTCGAGCTCGGCAGGATGAACGACTGGGTGAGCTTCTACAACAACGTCATGGCGTTCACCAACATGAAGGAGTTCGTCGGCGACGACATCGCCACCGAGTACTCCGCGCTCATGTCGAAGGTCGTCGCCGACGGCACCCGCAAGGTGAAGTTCCCGCTCAATGAGCCGGCCATCGCCAAGAAGAAGTCGCAGATCGACGAGTACCTCGAGTTCTACGGCGGCCCGGGCGTCCAGCACATCGCGCTCAACACCAACGACATCGTCGCCACGGTGCGGGCCATGCGCGCGGCCGGCGTGCAGTTCCTCGACACCCCCGACGCGTACTACGACACGCTCGGCGAGTGGGCCGGCGAGACCCGGGTGCCGGTCGAGACGCTGCGCGAGCTGAAGATCCTCGTCGACCGCGACGAGGACGGCTACCTGCTGCAGATCTTCACCAAGCCGGTCCAGGACCGCCCGACCGTGTTCTTCGAGATGATCGAGCGGCACGGCTCCATGGGCTTCGGCAAGGGCAACTTCAAGGCCCTGTTCGAGGCCATCGAGCGCGAGCAGGAGCGCCGCGGCAATCTCTGACCGCGAATTCCCGGGCACTGAATCCCCGGGCAGTGAATCCCCGGGCAGTGAATCCCCGATCGCGCGGCACGGCCGGTAGCGATCTTCCCCTGCCCACCCTGTGACTGACAGGGTGGGCCCATGGGCGATCTCATCGGTCAGCTGCGCGAAGGGCTTCCCGCCGAAGCCGTCATCACCGACCCCGACGTCACCGCCTCCTACGCCAGGGACATGGCGGGCTTCTGCGCGGCCGGGGCTCCCGCCGTCGTCGTGCTGCCGCGCACCGTGGAGCAGGTGCGGCACGTCATGCGCACCGCCACCGCGCTGCGCGTGCCCGTCGTCCCGCAGGGGGCCCGCACCGGGCTGTCCGGCGCGGCCAACGCCACGGACGGCTGCGTCGTGCTCTCGCTCGTCAAGATGGACCGCATCCTGGAGATCGACCCGGTCGACCGGATCGCCGTCGTCGAGCCCGGCGTGGTCAACGCCGTCCTCTCCCGCGCCGTCGCCGAACACGGCCTGTGCTACCCGCCGGACCCCTCCAGCTGGGAACAGTGCACCATCGGCGGCAACATCGGCACCGCCTCCGGCGGGCTGTGCTGCGTCAAGTACGGGGTCACCGCCGAGTACGTCCTCGGCCTCGACGTCGTCCTCGCCGACGGCCGGCTGCTGACCACCGGCCGCCGCACCGCCAAGGGCGTGGCCGGCTACGACCTCACCCGGCTGTTCGTCGGCTCCGAGGGCAGCCTCGGCGTGATCGTGCGGGCCGTCCTCGCCCTGCGCCCCGCGCCGCCGCAGCAGCTGGCGCTGGCCGCGGAGTTCCCCTCGGTCGCCGCCGCCTGCGAGGCCGTCACCCGGATCATGGGCCGGAGCCACGCGCCCTCGCTGCTGGAGCTGATGGACGGCACGACCGTGCGCGCCGTCAACGCCATGGCCCGGATGGGCCTGCCCGAGAGCACCGAGGCGCTGCTGCTGGCCGCCTTCGACACCCCCGACCCCGGCCCCGACCTAGCCGCCGTCGCCGAACTGTGCACCGCGGCGGGCGCCACCCAGGTCGTGCCGGCCGAGGACGCGGCCGAGTCCGACCTGCTGCTCCAGGCCCGGCGCATGTCCCTGCCCGCCCTGGAGACCCTGCGGCCCGCCACGATGATCGACGACGTGTGCGTGCCCCGCTCACGGCTGGCCGGCATGCTCGACGGCACCGCCGCCATCGCCGAGCGGCACGGACTGACCATCGGCGTCTGCGCGCACGCCGGGGACGGCAACACCCACCCCGTCGTCTGCTTCGACCCCGCCGACCCCGACGAGACGCGGCGGGCGCGTGAGTCCTTCGACGAGATCATGGCCCTCGGTCTGGAACTGGGCGGCACGATCACCGGCGAGCACGGGGTCGGCGTGCTCAAGAAGGACTGGCTGGCCCGGGAGGCCGGGCCGGTCGCCATGGAGATGCAGCGCGGCATCAAGGCCGTCTTCGACCCGCTCGGGATCCTCAACCCCGGCAAGGTCCTCTGACGGGACACCGGAAGGCGGGCACGAAGGGCGGTCAGAGGGCGGTCGAAGGGCGGTCAGGGGAAGCCGCAGCCCGATCTGACGCACAGCGACCTGACACAGCCGGGGTCCAGTCCGGAACGTCCGATATGCGGAGACGTACCGTCGAAGGGACACGGATCAAGCGATCCCGGCCGGCCCTGAGCGCTCCAGGAGGTCACGTGCCCGCTCGCCTCGACCACACCATCGTGCACAGCACGGACCGCTTCCTCTCCGCCCGCTTCCTCGCCGAACTCCTCGGCGCCCCCGCGCCCGAGGCGTGCGGCGACTTCGCCGCCGTTCCGCTCGCGGGCGGAGTGACCGTCGACTTCGCCGACACCATGGTCACGCCCGACCGCATCGTGATGCAGCACCTCGCCTTCCGCGTCTCGGAGGACGAGTTCGACGCGGTCCACGCCCGCATCAGAGCCCGCCGCCTGCCCTACTGGGGCGATCCCAAGCACCGGGACCCCCAGCGGATCCAGCGCCGCGCGGACGGCCGTGCCGTGTACGTCGACGACCCCGACGGTCACTCCATCGAGTTCCTCACCCGCACGCCGGCGGAGGCAGCGGGGCCGCAGGCGGCGGACCTGGCGCCGGCGGTGCCCGCGGTGCCTGCCGTGCCCACCGTGCCTAAACACCGGGCTCCGGCCGCCCGTCGTCCCCCGCAGTCGCGGCCAGCAGTTCCCGCAGCATCTCGTCCAGCCGCAGCCAGCGCCGCTCCTCTCCCGGCGGCACCGCGCGCATCGTCCGCCCCAGCCAGGCCGACACCGGCGACGCGGGGGCCCGCAACAGGGCCTCCCCGTCGGGCGAGCACAGCGCCAGACACACCAGCGTCCGCCGCCCGCCCCGCACCGGCCACACCCGCACGTCCCCCTCTCCGCACGCCCGGAACAGACCGGTCGTCAGCAGCTCCCGCGCGAACGTCCAGCGCACCGGCGCCTGTGACCTGACGTGGAAGGACACGTGGACGGCGTACGGATCCTCGGCTCGGTAGGTCAGCCGGGCCGGGACGGCGACGGCGTGCGCCGGTGACAGGACCAGCTCGATCTCCAGCTCGCGTTCCACCAGGGTGTGCATGACTGCGCCCTCTCTGCTCTGCTGCCTCGGTGCGCGGCCCGCGGAACGGGCCCGCACCGGAAGAGAGCGCAGAGACCCCACCTCATTACGCGACTTCGCACCACGAACACGAACTCTTTCGGGGGAGCGCGCCCCGGGGGCCCCACCCAGGCCTCCAGTCGCACGTGTGAGTGGTCCCGCCCCGGGGACGGCCACACGGGGGAGGCCGGTCTGGTAGACCAGCGGTGCACGCGATGTGCGAGCGTCCACTCACCCCCAGTTACGGCCGACAGATACGGGACACCGAGACCATGAGCGCACCTACCTCGGGAACCGCCGACCACAGTCCCCCCAGTGGCTTCTATCCCGACCCCTCCATCCCGGGCTACATCCGCTACTGGAGCGGCACCGCATGGGTGCCCGGCACGAGCAGGCCCGCGCCCGCCGAGGGCGAGCCGATGCCCGCGCCGCCCGCATCGGCCGTCTCCGCCGCGCTGCCCGCGCTCGCCGGGCCCGTGCCGCCCTCGCCCACGGCGCAGAGGGCCGTGCACCAGGCCGCGCCCCAGACCGCGCCTCAGGCTGTGCACCAGGCCGCGCCCCAGACCGCGCCCCAGGCGGCGCCCCGGGCCGAGGTGCCGCGCGTCGAGACGCCCCGCGCCGCCGAGGCCGTGCGGATCGAGGAGACGGGCCCGGTGTTCCTGGACGAGGACCCCGCGCTGAGCGAGCCCGCGCGGCCGGAGCCGGTCGCTCCGCTGTGGACCGAGGAGTCCGTGGACGATCTCGCCGGTCTCGCCCGGCAGGGCGCGCTCAACCCCCGCCCCAAGCCGCACGGCGCCGCGCCCGGCGGCCCGCCGGCCCCCCTCGCGGGCCACCCGGCCCCCGAGCCCGAGCAGGCGCCCCTGCCCGTGCCGCGCCGGGAGAGCCCGCCGCCCGCCCGGGTCACGCCCCAGCCGGTCGGCTGGGCCCAGCAGGTCCACCAGCTCGCCGACGGCCTCGCGCCCTGGCAGCAGTCGCCCGAGGACCCCTTCCGGCAGACCGCCGCCGCCCGCGCCCCGCGCCGGCCCGCCCCGTTCGGCCGCCGCCTCGTCGCGCGGCTGCTCGACACGATGATCCTGGGCGGCGTGGTCGGCGCCGTCGCCGCTCCGCTGTGGGCCAAGTCCGTCGAACATGTCGACGAGAAGATCGCCCAGGCCCGGCAGTCCGGTGAGACGGTGACGGTGTGGCTCATCGACGGCACGACGGGCACGTACCTGGCGATCGTCCTCGCCGTCCTCCTGGTGGGCGGCGTGCTCTACGAGGCCCTGCCGACGGCCCTCTGGGGCCGCACGCTCGGCAAGCGGGCCTGCGGGGTGCGCGTGCTGGACGTGGAGTCCCAGGACCGCGTGCCGTTCGGCCGGGCGCTGCGGAGGTGGCTGCTCTACGCCCTGACGGGCGTGCTGGGGGTGGGCCTCTTCGGGGTACTGAACTGCGCGTTCGACCGTCCCTGGCGCCAGTGCTGGCACGACAAGGCGGCCCGGACGTTCGTGGCGGGGTGAGCGGGGCCCGCCCCGCACCGCCTCCGTGGGTGCCCCGGGATGCGGAAGCCTGATCTCTGGGTTCTACTCGGGGCATGAGCAGTGATCAGCCACCGCCGTACCCCCCAGGGCCCGGCGGCCCGGGGCCGTACCCCCCAGGGCCCGGCGGGCCCGCGGGCCCGTACGGTCAGCCCGATCCGCTCGCCGGAATGCCGCCGCTGGCGAACCGCTTTCGCCGCCTCGTCGCCCGGATCATCGACGGCCTGCTCGTCTCCATCCCCGTCAGCCTCGTGTTCTCGCTGGCCACCTGGGGCTGGAACCCCTGGCGGGACAACGCCAAGTCGACCTCACTGTCGATCATCATCGCCGTCGTGTACTTCGTCTACGAGGGGCTGATGCTGACCCACCGCGGCCAGACGGTCGGCAAGATGGCGATGAAGATCCGCGTGGCCATGCTGGAGGACGGCGCGGTGCCCGAGGGCGCGCCCGGGTGGACGCGGGCGGCCGTGTACAACCTGCCGGAGATCGTGCCGTGTTGCGGCTTCCTCTTCTGGCTGGTGAACGTGTTGTGGTGCACCTGGGACAAGCCCTACCACCAGTGCCTCCACGACAAGGCGGCCAAGACCGTGGTGGTCTCGACCGCGCACTGAGTCAGCCGCGCACTGAGTCAGCCGCGCACCGAGGGCTCGCCCAGCACCGCGTGCTCGCGCTGGCGCGGCACCCGCGACAGCGTGACGGACCGGACGCGGAGGCGGGCGCGCACGCGGGGGCGCCGCCGGAGCCGGCCCGGGGCGAGGGCGGCGGTGATGAGCCCGAGCGCGAGGGCCGCGAGCGCGACGAAGGCGACCGCGGCGCCCGAGCGGGCGTGCGTGAGCAGGAGCAGGACGACGGTCGAGAGCACAACGGTGGCCGAGCCGTAGGCGATCTGTGCGGGAGTCGGACGCGGCATGGCGGGATCCGTCCTCAAGGCAACAAGGCAACGTTTACGGGGGCATGCGAAGGCGAGCCGGCCGGTCCGTACCTCAACCGAACCTCAAAACCCGACTCTACGGACCTCTCTGCCCTGAAGGAACGTGCGGTAAGCGTGACCTAACACACCGTGCCGGAAGCATGGGGGCGCGCGGGGCGTGCGGCACCGGCGCATTGCCCGGCCTGGCATCAATGTGACCGAAATCGGCAACGTAAAGGCCGGATAACGTACTTGCTCTGACCTGCACAGTCAAGATCTGTCTTTTCTTGCGTCACTCCGGTCAAATACCTCCACAGTTCATACTGGGGAGGACATTCACAAGTGAACAGCAGCCAACGGAGGGTCGCCAGAGCCGCCGCCGCGGCGACGGTCGTCGCCGCCCTCGGCGCGGTGACCCTGTCGACGGGTGTCGCACAGGCGGCGAGCGCGACCAACTCGCCCACCACCGTCGAGCGCCACGACCCGGCCGAGGTCAAGCGCGGCGTGGAGCACGACCTCAAGGGCCCGTACTCCAAGAAGCAGGCCGACCAGCGCAAGGCCGCCCTCGAGCAGGTCATCTCCGGTGACGCGAAGGCGGAGCAGCGGGGCGCGTCCAAGGTCGTGCAGCTCGGCCGCGGCAAGTACGTCGAGCTGGGCCGCGAGAAGACCGACAAGATCTTCACGATCCTGGTCGACTTCGGCGACAAGGTCGACGACACGACCATGTACGACCCGGACGGCCCCGACGGCCCGAAGCCGCCCGTGAAGAAGTACGGCGGCAAGCCCGGCCCCGCGCACAACCAGATATCCAAGCCGGACCGCGCGAAGGACAACAGCACGGCCTGGTCGGCGGACTACAACCGCCAGCACTTCCAGGACCTGTACTTCTCGCACGACCAGGACAAGGAGTCCCTGGCCAAGTACTACGAGAAGCAGTCCTCCGGGCGCTACTCGGTCGACGGCCAGGTCACCGACTGGGTCCGGGTCCCCTGGAACGAGGCGCGGTACGGCTCCAACTACTGCGGCTCCACCAACTGCCCCAGCGCCTGGGACCTGGTGCGCGACGCGGTCAACAAGTGGGTCGAGGACCAGAAGGCCGCCGGCCGCTCGGACGCGGACATCAAGGCGACGCTGGCCCAGTACGACAAGTGGGACCGCAACGATTACAACCACAACGGCAACTTCAACGAGCCCGACGGTTACATCGACCACTTCCAGATCGTGCACGCCGGCGAGGACGAGTCCGCCGGCGGCGGCGCGCAGGGCAAGGACGCGATCTGGGCCCACCGCTGGTACGCCTACGGCTCCGACGCCGGCAAGACCGGCCCCGCGGACAACAAGGCGGGCGGCACGCAGATCGGCAACACCGGCTTCTGGGTCGGCGACTACACCATGCAGCCGGAGAACGGCGGCCTGGGCGTCTTCGCCCACGAGTACGGCCACGACCTGGGCCTGCCGGACGAGTACGACACCACCGGCACCGGTGAGTCCTCGGTGGCCTTCTGGTCGCTGATGTCCTCCGGTTCCTGGCTGGGCACCGGCAAGGACACCATCGGTGACCTGCCCGGCGACATGAGCGCCTGGGACAAGCTCCAGCTCGGCTGGCTGAACTACGACAAGGCCAAGGCCGCCACGAAGTCCACGCACAAGCTGGGCGTCGCGGAGTACAACACCAAGGACAAGCAGGCGCTCGTCGTCGACCTGCCGGCCAAGAAGATCACCACCGATGTCGTCAAGCCCGCCGAGGGCTCGAAGCAGTGGTGGTCCGGCCAGGGCGACGACCTGAAGAACACGCTGTCCCGCCCGGTCGACCTCACCGGCAAGTCCAAGGCCACGCTGGACCTTTCCGGCTGGTGGGACATCGAGGAGAACTACGACTACCTCTACACCGAGGTCTCCACGGACGGCGGCGCCAACTGGGTCCCGGTCGACGGCACCGCGGACGGCAAGGTCATCACCCGTGACGGCGGCGACAAGCCGGCCCTGACGGGCGTCTCGGGCGCGTACAAGAAGCTGTCGTACAACCTCGACGCCTACGCGGGCAAGAAGATCGACCTGCGCTTCCGCTACGCCACCGACGGCGGCACCTCCGGCAAGGGCTTCACCGCCGACGCCATCACCCTGACCGCCGACGGCAAGGCCCTCCTGGCCGACGGCGCCGAGGGCGACGACAACGGCTGGACGGTGAAGGGCTTCTCGCGCATCGGCGCCTCCTTCACCAAGGAGTACCCGCAGTACTACATCGCCGAGAACCGCCAGTACGTCTCGTACGACAAGACCCTCAAGGTCGGTCCGTACAACTTCGGCTTCAAGAGCACCAAGCCGGGCTGGGTCGAGCACTACCCGTACCAGAACGGTCTGCTGATCTGGCTGTGGGACACCTCGCAGGCGGACAACAACGTCGGCGTGCACCCGGGCTCCGGCCGCATCCTGCCGGTCGACGCCCACCCGAAGGCCGAGAAGTGGGCCGACGGCTCGATCATGCGCAACCGCTTCCAGGCCTACGACTCGCCCTTCAGCTGGTACCCGACGGACGGCTACACGGTCCACTCGGACGGCGTCGCCGCCCGCGTCAAGGCCAAGCTGGGCGTCCCGGTCTTCGACGACCACAAGGGCAGCTACTACGACGAGTCCAACCCGTCCGGCGGTGTGAAGCTGGCCGACACCAACACCCGGATCCGGATCCTCACCGAGGCCCCCAGCGGCAGCTCGATGACCGTCCAGGTGGGCCCGTCCACCAAGTGATCAAGGCCTGATCCGGGGGAGCTCCCCGCGGGTCCCGAACGGCCGTCGCCCACTGGCGGGCGGCGGCCGTTCGCGTCCAGAATGCCTCTCATGACCGTCTTATTGACACACCGGGCGACAGGGTCAAAAAAGTCGTCTTTCCGGCAGTCGAGGGAGGCGTGAGGCCGATGGCAGGCGGTGGGTACGCCAAGCTGGTCGACGGCAGCGTGGTCGTCGCCCTGTCCCTGCCCAGCCCGCCCGGGGGCGGCGCCCTCCCGGGCAGCCGCGTCCGCGTCCTGGTGCGCGCCCGCAACCGCCAGCGGGCCCTGACCCGGCTGCGCAACCTCGGGCTGCGCGCCGTCTACCTGCGCGGCAACACCGAGCCGCCCTCCTCCGACGAGATCACGGCCGTGCTGCACCACCCCGACGGGCTGGTCTGGCGGCCCGCCGACGACGGGGGCAACGGGGCCTGGCACCCGATCGTCACCCTCCTGCCCCGCAGGAAGCCCGCCGGAGCCGCCTGAGGCGCCTCAGCCGCCCTGGACGACCGGCTTGCCGCTCAGCTCGACGCCCGCGTCCCGCAGCTCCTCCAGCGCCTGCTGGGTGGTGTGCGGCGCCACGCCCGCCGTCAGGTCGAGCAGCACCTGTGTGGCGAAGCCGGCGCGCCGCGCGTCCAGCGCGGTGGCCCGCACGCAGTGGTCGGTGGCGATGCCCACCACGTCGACCTCGGTCACGTCCCGCTCGCGCAGCCAGTCCGCCAGGCCGGTGCCGTTCTCGTCCGTGCCCTCGAAGCCGCTGTAGGCGGCGGAGTACGCGCCCTTGTCGAAGACCGCCTCGATGGCGCCCGAGGCGATGACGGGCGCGAGGTTCGGGTGGAAGCTGTTGCCCTCGGTGCCCGCCACGCAGTGCGGCGGCCAGGAGCGCTCGAAGTCGGGGTGGTCGGAAAAGTGCCCACCCGGCTCGATGTGGTGATCGCGTGTCGCGACGACGTGCGCGTACCCGGCGGGCGCCTCGCCCACCAGGTCGGTTATCGCGGCCGCCACGTCGGCGCCGCCGGCCACCGCGAGGCTGCCGCCCTCGCAGAAGTCGTTCTGCACGTCGACGATGATCAGTGCACGGTTCATGGTGCAGATCCTTAGGTGGAGGGGCCCTCACGGATCGACATTCGTGGATCTACGTGTTGTGACCGAGGGTAGTGAGTCGGGTGGCGCCGGGGGAGGGGCACAGGGGGCGCTCAGACGTATTCCGTGGGCAGCACGGGCTCGCCGCGCGAGAGCTGGGCCGCCGACATCGGCAGTCCGGCCCGGGCCGCGATGTGCCGCTGCCGGGCCGCCTCCAGGGGTTCGCGGGCGACGACCTCGCCGCCCCGCACGAGCTCCACCAGCAGCTGTCTCTCCCGCAGCTCCTCCGGTACCGCACCGGTGCCCACGACCTCCGCCTCGGCCACCCCGGCCGCGTCGACGCGGCGCGCCGCCCACTTGCGGCCGCCGATCGAAGTCTTGCCGCCCATGGACTTCTTGGCCACCGGGCGCAGCGGGGCGTCCTCGCCCGGCCCGTCGGCGCGGGCCACGAGCTTGTAGACCATCGAGCAGGTCGGGTGGCCGCTGCCGGTGACCAGCTGGGTGCCGACGCCGTACGCGTCCACGGGGGCGGCGGCCAGCGAGGCGATGGCGTACTCGTCGAGGTCGCTGGTGACCACGATGCGGGTCTCCTTGGCCCCCAGGTCGTCCAGCTGGCGGCGCACCCGGTGGGCGAGCAGCAGCAGGTCGCCGGAGTCGATGCGGACCGCGCCGAGGCCGGTGCCGGCGATCTCGACGGCCATCGCGACCGCCTCCTCGACGTCGTACGTGTCCACCAGCAGGGTCGTGCCGCCGCCGAGCGAGGCGACCTGGGCGGTGAAGGCGTCGCGCTCGCTGTCGTGCAGCAGGGTGAAGGCGTGGGCGCTGGTGCCGATGGTCGGGATGTTGTAGCGGAAGCCGGCGGCCAGGTCGGAGGTGGAGGAGAAGCCGCCGACGTACGCGGCGCGGGCCGCGGCGACGGCCGCCAGCTCGTGGGTGCGGCGCGCGCCCATCTCGATCAGCGGCCGGTCGCCGGCGGCCACGGCCATCCGCGAGGCCGCGGCGGCGACGGCGGAGTCGTGGTTGAGGATGGAGAGGATCACCGTCTCCAGCAGCACCGCCTCGGCGAAGGTGCCCTCCACGCGCAGCACGGGCGAGCCGGGGAAGTAGACCTCGCCCTCGGGGTAGCCCCAGATGTCGCCGCGGAAGCGGTACCCGGCGAGCCACTCGAGGGTCGGGGCGTCGACGACGCCGTGCCGATCCAGGAACTCCAGGACGGCCGGGTCGAAGCGGAAGTTCTCCACGGCGTCCAGGACACGGCCGACGCCGCCCACGACGCCGTACCGGCGCCCGTCGGGCAGGCGGCGCGTGAAGACCTCGAACACGGACCGCCTGTCGGCGGTGCCGGCCCGCAGCGCGGCCTGCAGCATCGTGAGCTCGTACCGGTCGGTGAAGAGGGCCGTCGACGGCACGTCGACGGGCAGCCTCAGGTCCGCTGAGTTCATGGGAACGATGCTACCCCGGATTTCGTCAGAGTGACGATTTCTCTTGGGGCGGAGCCGGCCGCGCCGTGGCGCACCCCGTTTGTGCGCCCTCCGGGCGCAAGTGGCAGCATGGATACCGTGAGTGTTGCACCGGTGGAGTACGAGCGGCCGCAGGCCGATCAGGTGACCGAGCCCGACGTCCCCTGGGTGACCCTGGTCCATAACGACCCCGTCAACCTCATGAGTTACGTGACGTATGTCTTCCAGGCCTACTTCGGTTACCCCAAGGACAAGGCACACAGGCTGATGCTCGACGTGCACCACAAGGGCCGCGCCACCGTCTCCAGCGGCACCCGTGAGGAGATGGAGCGCGACGTGCAGGCGATGCACGGTTACGGGCTCTGGGCGACCCTGTCGCAGGACCGTTGATGGCCGGGCACTTCGAGCCGCTGCCCGGCGGCGGGGCGGCCGTCGCCCTGGACGAGGTCGAGGTCTCCATCCTGCGCAGTCTGGCGGTGCAGCTGCTGGAGCTGATCGGGCCCGGCGAGACGGAGGGCCCGGAGGCCGCCGACCCGCTCGCCCGGCTCTTCGCCGAGGGCCCCAGCGAGCCGCCGGCCGATCCCGCGCTGGCCCGGCTCTTCCCGGACGCCTACGGCTCGCCGGGCGCCGAGCAGGACGAGCGGGAGCGCGCCTACGCGTCCGAGTTCCGCCGCTACACCGAGAACGACCTGCGCGACCGCAAGCGCGGGGACGCGCTGGGCATGGTCCGCTCCCTCGACGGGCTCTCGCTCGTCGGCGGCGACGACGAGGAGGCCGTGCTGCGGCTGTCGCCGGACGAGTGCCGGCAGTGGCTCGGCGCGCTCAACGACCTGCGGCTGACCATCGGGGCCCGGCTGGAGGTCACCGACGAGGACCAGGGCGAGGCTCTGTACCGGCTGCCGGACGAGGATCCGCGCAAGCCCATGGTCATGGCCTACCTCTGGCTCGGCGGGCTCCAGGAGACGCTGGTCGAGTCCCTCATGGGCGGATAACGATCGAGTCACCTTGTCGGCCGCTTTTTGGTTGCGGTCGCCCCATTTCATCAAATTTATTTGTGTCGTGCGCCACAAACCCCTGGACGATCTGCGCGTCGGCCGTGATACATCTTGCCGACCTGCCTCCGTGACGCCACCCATGTCACGGCGGGGGCGCTGAGCCGGCCGACCGTCGGCATGCAGGAACTCCATCCGGGGGGATCGGGACCCGATCCGGAGCAGAACCGGATCGGTATGGAGAAAGGCGCACCACCATGACCTCTGAGCAGGTCGCGGACCGCACCGCGGGCGAAGCCGGCGGGCAGGTTCACAACGGAAGCGGACAGGACGCTTCCGAGGGTTACCAGCGAGGGCTGGGCAACCGACAGATTCAGATGATCGCCATTGGTGGCGCCATCGGCACCGGTCTGTTTCTCGGCGCGGGCAAGGCCATATCCAAGGCCGGTCCGAGCCTGATCCTGGCCTACGCGATAGCCGGCCTGGTCATCTTCTTCATCATGCGAGCGCTCGGCGAGCTGCTCATGTACCGCCCGGTGTCGGGCTCCTTCTCGGACTACGCCCGGGAGTTCCTCGGCCCCTTCTGGGGCTATGTGACCGGATGGACGTACTGGCTCTTCTGGGTCGTCACCGGCATCGTCGAGGTGACCGCCGCGGCCTCCTATGTGCAGTACTGGAACAAGTCGATCCCGCAATGGGTCTCGGCGCTGGTCTTCACCGTCATCCTCTACTTCGCCAACCTGATCTCCGTGAAGCTCTTCGGTGAGCTGGAGTTCTGGTTCTCGATGGTCAAGGTCACCGCCATCATCGGCATGATCCTCATCGGTATCGGCGTGCTCACCATCGGCTTCTCCGACGCCGGTGACACCGCCACCGTCGCCAACCTCTGGAACGACGGCGGATTCTTCCCGCACGGCATCGGCAACACCCTGATGACCCTGCAGATCGTGATGTTCGCCTTCCTCGCCGTCGAGCTGGTCGGCGTCACCGCGGGCGAGGCCAAGGACCCGCAGAAGACGCTCCCCAAGGCGATCAACACCGTGCCGTGGCGCATCGCGGTCTTCTACATCGGCGCGCTGATCATCATCCTGGCCGTGGTCCCGTGGGGCGAGTTCATGCCGGGCGTCAGCCCGTTCGTGGCCGCCTTCCAGAAGATCGGCCTGCCGGCCGGCGCCGGAATCGTCAACTTCGTGGTCCTCACCGCGGCGCTGTCGTCCTGCAACTCCGGCATGTACTCCACCGGCCGCATGCTGCGCGACCTGTCCCTCAACGGCCAGGGCCCGAAGTTCTTCGGCCAGCTGACCAAGGGCGGCCTGCCCCTGCGCGGCACCACCTTCTCCGCCGCGCTGATGCTGGTCGGCGTCGTGATCAACTACGAGTGGCCGGGCAAGGCGTTCGACTACGTCGTCTCCTTCGCGACCATCTCCGGCATGTGGGCGTGGATCGTGATCCTCGTCGCTCAGCTGCGCTACCGCCGCAAGGCCGACCGCGGCGAGCTCCCGCAGTCCGCGTTCCGGGCCCCGGGCGCGCCGTGGACCAGCCTCTTCGCCCTCGCCTTCATCCTCATGGTCATCGTGATGATGGGCATCGACAAGGACGCGCGGGTCTCGCTGTACTGCGCCCCCGTCTGGGCGGCGATCATGTGGGTCTCGTACGTCGTGCTCAAGAAGCGCAACCCCGAGGCCTTCGCCGCGAAGGACTACACGGCGCGCGCCGAGGAGGTCGAGTCGGCCGGGACGGCCGCCTGACCCCCACCGCCCCCGGCGGCTGAGTCCGGAATCCGGGCCCGCCCGTACCACGATGTGGTACGGGCGGGCCCTTTCCGTACGTGCGTCCGCTTATCATCGGCCCATGCTGACCATCTCCCAGGCCCTGTACGACCAGATCGTCGCGCACGCCCGCGCCGACCACCCGGACGAGGCGTGCGGCGTGGTCGCCGGGCCGGCCGGCAGCGACCGGCCCGAGCGCTTCGTCCCGATGCTCAACGCGGCCCGCTCGCCCACCTTCTACGAGTTCGACTCCACCGATCTCCTCAAGCTCTACCGCGAGATGGACGACCGCGACGAGGACCCCGTCGTCATCTACCACTCCCACACCGCGACCGAGGCCTACCCGTCCCGCACGGACATCTCCTACGCGAACGAGCCCGGCGCGCACTACGTGCTGGTCTCCACCGCCGACACCGACGGCGCGGGCCCCTTCCAGTTCCGCTCGTTCCGCATCGTGGACGGCGAGGTCAGGGAAGAGGCGGTCGAGGTGGTGGGTGCTCCCGAGGCCGAGCCCGCACCCTGAGACCGGCCGGTCCGGATGCCGGGACGAACTTCCGGGAAGTGGACAGGGAATCGATACGATGCGCCCACGGTTGTCCCGTAGGAACCTCCCCGCACTCCGACTGGAGCTCATTCCATGGCCATCGAGGTCCGCATCCCGACCATCCTCCGCACCTACACCGACGGCCGGAAGGCCGTCCAGGGCAGCGGAGCCACGCTCGACGAGCTCTTCAAGGACCTCGACACCCGTCACGCGGGCATCCGGGAGCGGCTCGTCGACGAGACCGGCGAGCTGCGCCGCTTCGTCAACGTCTACCTCAACGACGAGGACGTCCGCTTCCTGGGCGGCATCGCCACGGAGCTGGGCGACGGCGACAACGTGACGATCCTCCCGGCCGTGGCCGGCGGCAGCGTCTGATCGGGGCGCTCGTGCGCTACGAAAGCCACCTGGCCTCGGTCGGCGACACCCCGCTGGTCCGCCTGCCGCGCCTGTCGCCGTCCGGCTCCGTGCGGATCTGGGCCAAGCTGGAGGACCGCAACCCCACCGGCTCGGTCAAGGACCGCCCCGCCCTGCACATGATCGAGCAGGCGGAGAAGGACGGCAGGCTCACCCCCGGCTGCACCATCCTGGAGCCCACCTCCGGCAACACCGGCATCTCCCTCGCCATGGCCGCCCGCCTCAAGGGCTACCGCATGATCTGCGTGATGCCCGAGAACACCAGCGAAGAGCGGCGGCAGCTGCTCGCCATGTGGGGCGCGGAGATCATCCCCTCGCCGGCCGCGGGGGGGGTTGAGGAGGGTGGCTTTGAGCCAGAGGCCCTCGGGGGTGGTCGCGCGGCCGAGGACGG
>NZ_JBFAPH010000095.1:0-19369 GCF_040675635.1 Streptomyces sp. NPDC049577 | reverse complement strand
CCCAGGCCCTGCGCGCCCTGTCGGCCAAGGCGGGCCCCCGGCTGGTGCTCACCATGGCGCCGCAGACGATCGACATGCAGTCGACGTCCGCCGGTTACTTCCGCACGGCGCTCAACGTCAAGGACATCCTGACCGTCGTCAACACGCAGTTCTACAACAGCGGTTCCATGAACGGCTGCGACGGCAAGGTCTACGCCCAGGGCACGGTCGACTTCCTCACGGCCCTGGCCTGCATCCAGCTCGAAGGCGGCCTCGCCCCCTCCCAGGTGGGCCTCGGCCTCCCCGCCTCCACCCGCGGCGCGGGCAGCGGTTACGTCGCGCCGGCGGTCGTCGACAACGCACTGGACTGCCTGGCCTCCGGCACCAACTGCGGCTCCTTCAGGCCGCCGCGCACGTACCCCGGCATCCGGGGGGCCATGACCTGGTCGACGAACTGGGACGCCGCGGCGGGCAACGCCTGGTCGAACGGGGTCGGCCCGCACGTGCACGCCCTGCCGTAGCGCCTCCCTCCGGTGCCGGGCGGGCCGGCCCTCCGGCCCGCCCGGCACCACCCCGGTCACGGCCTGGGCAGCTCGCAGCCCGGCAGGCTCAGGTCGAGGCGGTTGCCGGTGCCGAAGCACTTCACGATGCCGTACGTCTCCTCGGCGTAGTTGATGCCCTGGCGCACCGTCACCTGGCCGTTCTCGTCGACCTCGCACGGGTTGTCGACCGTGCAGCGCTCGCCGTTCTCGTTGCCGGTGTTGTTGATCGCGACGACCTTGCCCGAGTTCACGTCGACGACCGGCGAACCGGAGGTGCCGCCTATGGTGTTGCAGGACGGCGTGTAGCGCAGCGAGTCCTTCCAGGTCCAGTCACCCTCGCGGAGGCGGTAGACGAACCCGTCGATGTTGCAGGAGTAGATCCGCTTCCAGTAGCCGGAGACCACCTTGATGGCCGTACCGGCGGCCGGGTGGTCCGCGGAGAGCGTCAGCGCGTTGATGCCGTAGCGCTGCTTGATCTGCGCGTACGTTGTGCCCAGCTGGTACAGCGTGACGTCGGTGTCGGTCATCGTGGCGTACGAGACCTTCGTGGCGCGCAGCGTGGTGACCCGGCCCGCGTTGGAGTTGAGCAGGGTGAAGGAGCGGCTGGACGGCTGGTCGGTGATGACCTCGCCGGGGCCCGGCATGCCGGTCTCCAGGCAGTGGCCGTTGGTCATGACCAGAGCGGGATCGCTGTCGGCCGAGCTCGGCATGCGCACCAGCGAGCCCGAGCAGTTGGACAGCGCGACGATGCCCGCGAAGTCGACCGCCTTGGTCTTCACCTGCGCCGTCCGGGTGTCCGCCGAACGGCCGTCCGTCGTTCGGGCGTCCGCCGTCCGGGCAGAGGCCGTGCCGGCGCCCGCGACCGTCGCTCCCGCGACGAGCAGCGTGGTGAGCGCACCGAGGAGAGGTCTTCTCATGGGGGGTGGTTCCTCTCTGGGCCGAAGTGCATCGAGAGTTTTTGGCATGTGCATTGTTGGTTCTGGTGGTGACACGCGCAATCAACCGGTCGCGAGAGTAAGGGAAGTTGGCTTGTTTCGCCTGGGCACGAGTGATTGACGGGTCCATGTCATCACGTCAACGCTGGGGAATCCAGCCCCCCACCGAGGAGAGCCCGTGATGCGACCGCTCCCCCGCCCCACCGGACGATGGACGACCGCCGCCGTCGCCACCGTCCTCGCCGTCGCCATGGCCGCCCCTGCGGCCTCCTCCCGCGACGAGTCGGACACCCGTACGCACGCGTACGAGGTCACCGGCCCGCGGACGGCCGCCCAGCGCACGGTCGTCGCCGCGACCGGTGTCTCCATCGACGCCGTCCGCAGCGGCTCGGTCGTCGTCACCGGCGACGCGGCACAGGCGCGGCGCATCCGGGGCCTCGGCTACCGCGTCAGCGAACTGCCCGGCCCGCCGGACCGCAACGGCGGGCGCGACGCGAGACCGAACGACTTCCCGTCGGAGGACTCGAAGTACCACAACTACAAGGAGGCGATGGACGAGATCGACGCGGACGTCGCCGCGCATCCGTCCCTCATGAGCAAGCAGGTCATCGGCAAGTCCTACGAGGGCCGGGACATCATCGCCGTCAGGATCACGGGCCCCGCGCAGACGCGGGCCGCCAAGCCGGAGGTGCTCTTCACACACCACCAGCACGCCCGCGAGCACCTGACCGTCGAGATGGCGCTGTACCTGCTCAAGGAGTTCGGCTCGAAGTACGGCAGCGACCCGCGCATCACCAAGATCCTCGACAGCCGGGTGATCTGGGTCGTCCCCGACCTCAACCCCGACGGGGGCGAGTACGACATCGCCACCGGCACCTACCGCAGCTGGCGCAAGAACCGCCAGCCCAACGCGGGCTCCAACAGCCGGGGCACGGACCTGAACCGCAACTGGAACTACAAGTGGGGCTGCTGCGGCGGCTCCTCCGGCAGCGCGAGCTCCGAGACGTACCGCGGCTCGGCGCCGGAGTCGGCCCCCGAGGTCAAGGTCGTCGCGGACTTCGTCCGCAGCCGGGTCGTCGGCGGGAAGCAGCAGATCAAGGCCGCCATCGACTTCCACACCTACAGCCAGCTCGTCCTGTGGCCCTTCGGCTGGACGTACAGCGACACGGCACCGGGCATGACCCAGGACGACCGCGACACGTTCGCGGCCATCGGCCGCTCGATGGCCGCCAGCAACGGCTACACGCCCGAGCAGTCCAGCGACCTCTACATCACGGACGGGTCGATCGACGACTGGCTGTGGGGCACACAGAAGGTCTTCGCCTACACGTTCGAGATGTATCCGGACGAGAGCGGCGCGGGCGGCGGCTTCTACCCGCCGGACGAGGTCATCGACCGCGAAACGGCCCGCAACCGCGAGGCGGTCCTCCAATTGCTGGAGGCGGCGGACTGCCCGTACCGGGCGATCGGCAAGGCGCAGCAGTACTGCGCGAGCAGCTGACGGGGCAACCACTCCCGCGGCGGCGGCCGGCCGAAAAAGGCGGGGCGCGGGGGCGGACCCCGCCCCCGCTGTGGGCCGAGCCCCCCCGGCCGGCCCGCACGCAGGGCGTCTGAGAGGGTGCGGGCGTGATCTTCCGTATTGCCACCCCCCAGGACCTGCCCGCGATCGTCGCGCTCCTCGCCGACGAGGACTCCGTGGTGGACCCACGGACCGTCGAGGTCGACGAGGCCTACGTCCGGGCCTTCGCGGACATCGACGCGGACGACCGCAACGAGATGGTTGTCATGGTGGACGAGGACGGCACTGTCCTCGGATGCCTCCAGCTGACCTATATCCCCGGCCTCGGCCGGCACGGCCAGGAGCGGGCCCTGATCGAGGCCGTGCGGGTGCGCGCCGACCGGCGCGGGGGCGGGCTCGGGCGGGAGCTGCTCGGCCGGGCCATCGAGCGCGCACGCGCCCGCGGCTGCACGCTCGTGCAGCTGACCAGCAACAAACGCCGCACCGAAGCGCACCGCTTCTACGGCTCGCTCGGCTTCGCCCGCAGCCACGACGGGTTCAAGCTCGCGCTGTGAGCGCCCGTTGACCCGGCGAGCGGCCCGGTGTTAGACAGCCGCGAGCACGCCGTTTTTCTGGAGGTCGCATGAACGCCGACGCCCACGCCGCCCTCGCCCGCCTCGCGGACGAGGTGGTGGACCACCGCTTCCGCGGTCTGCCGCCGGACGCGGAGGGGACGACCGTCGGCGCGCTGGCCGCCGAGCGGCGGTCGCTGTTCACGGGCGGGTTCAGCACGCCCGTCCTCGCCCTGTCCCGGGAAGCCCTGGACCACAACCTCGCCGTGATGGAGCGCTATTCCGCCGGGCACGGCCTGGCCTTCGCCCCGCACGGCAAGACCTCCATGGCGCCGCAGCTCTTCCGGCGCCAGCTCGACCACGGCGCGTGGGGCATCACCGCCGCGACCCCCGCGCAGGTCCGCGTCTACCGCGCGTTCGGCATCCGGCACGTCTTCCTCGCCAACGAGGTCGTCGACGCCCCCGCCCTGCGCTGGCTGGCGGCCGAGACGGCCGCCGACCCGGACTTCCGGCTGATCCTTTACGTCGACTCCGTGCGCGGCGTCGAGCTGATGGACGCCGCCCTGCGCGCGGCGGGGGCGACGCGCCCGCTGGACGTGGTCGTGGAGCTCGGCGCCGAGGGCGGGCGCACGGGTGTGCGCACCGAGGCGGAGGCCGAGCGCGTCGCCGACGCCGTCGCCGGCACGCCGACGCTTCGCCTGGTCGGCGTCGCGGGCTATGAGGCGGAGATCCCCGGCGCGGACGGCGAGCTCGTACGGGCCTGGCTGCGCCGGCTCACCGGGCTGGCCGTGGCCTTCGACAAGGCGGGCCGCTTCGCCGGGGTCGAGGAGATCGTGGTCAGCGCGGGCGGCAGCTCGTGGTTCGACGCGGTCGCCGAGGTCTTCGCGGAGGTCCCGGCGCTCTCCGGGCCGGTGCTGAAGCTGCTGCGTTCGGGCGCGTACCTGACCCACGACGACGGCCAGTACCGCCGCAAGACGCCCTTCAACCGCCACCCGGACGAGGGCGAGCTGCGGCCCGCCTTCCGGCTGTGGGCGCAGGTCGTCTCGCGCCCCGAGCCGGGGCGCGCCTACCTCAACGCGGGCAAGCGGGACGTGCCGTACGACCTCGGGCTGCCCGAGCCGCAGGTCGTACGGCCGATGCGCGGCGGCGAGCCGCGCCCGGCCGACGGGATGCGGGTGACGGGGCTGGCCGACCAGCACGCTTTCGTCGAACTCGCGGACGGCACGGAGCTGGAGGTCGGCGACTGGGTGGGGCTCGGCCTGTCGCACCCCTGCACGACGTTCGACAAGTGGCAGCTGATCCCGGTCGCGGACGCGGACGGGACGGTCACGGAATACGTGCGCACGTTCTTCTAGGACCGGCGGGACCGGCGGGACCGAGGAGGGGCCGTGGACACCGTTCTCCGTGACGTCCGGGTGATCGACGGCACCGCCGGCCCCTCCTACCGCGCCGACGTCGGCCTCGTGGGCGACCGGATCGCGGAGATCCGGCGTGCGCCGGGGGCGCGCCTGCGCGCCCGCCGCATCGTGGAGGCGCACGGCCTCGCCCTCGCGCCCGGCTTCATCGACATGCACTCGCACAGCGACCTCGCCCTCCTCGCCGACCCGGCGCACGAGGCGAAGGCCGCCCAGGGCGTGACGCTCGAGGTCGTCGGCCAGGACGGGCTGTCGTACGCGCCCGTCGACGACCGCACGCTGGACGCCGTACGGGCGCAGATCACCGGGTGGAACGGCGACGGGCAGGACATCGACTTCTCCTGGCGGTCCGTCGGCGCGTACCTCGACCGGCTGGACCGGGGCGTCGCGGTGAACGCGGCCTACCTCGTGCCGCAGGGGACCGTGCGGATGCTGGCCGTCGGCTGGGAGGACCGTCCGGCGACGGCGGACCAACTGCGGGAGATGCGGCGGCTGGTGGCCGAGGGCCTCGCGCAGGGCGCGGTGGGCATGTCCTCGGGGCTGACGTACGCGCCGGGGATGTACGCCGACGCCGCCGAACTGACCGGGTTGTGCCGGGTCGTGGCCGGCTACGGCGGCTACTGGTGCCCGCACCACCGCTCGTACGGCGCGGGCGCCCTGGCCGCGTACGCGGAGGTGATCGCGATCGCGCGGCGCGCCGGGTGCGCGCTGCACCTGGCGCACGCCACGATGAACTTCCGGCTCAACGAGGGCCGGGCGCCCGAGCTGCTGGGGCTGCTGGACGACGCGCTCGCCGACGGCGCGGACCTCTCCCTGGACACCTATCCGTACACCCCCGGCTCCACCACGCTGGCCGCCCTGCTGCCCGGCTGGGCCGCCGCGGGCGGGCCGGAGGCGCTGCTGGCGCGGCTGCGGGACGAGGCGACGGCCGAGCGGATCCGGCGGGCGCTGGAGGTGGAGGGCTCGGACGGCTGTCACGGCGTACCGGTCGACTGGGCAGCCGTCGAGATCTCCGGCGTCGCGCGCCCCGGGCTCGCCGGGTACGTCGGGCGGACGATCGCGCGCTCGGCGCGGGAGCGCGGCGAGGAGCCGTGGGCGACGGCCCGGCGGCTGCTGATCGAGGACCGGCTGGGACCGTCGCTGATCCTGCACGTGGGGCACGAGGACAACGTCCGCGCGATCATGCGGCACCGGGTGCACACGGCCGGGAGCGATGGACTGCTGCACGGCGCGAAGCCGCATCCGCGCGCCTACGGAACGTTCCCGCGCTACCTCGGACGGTATGTGCGCGACCTCGGCGTGTTGTCGCTGGAGGAGTGCGTGGCGCATCTCACGTCCCGTCCGGCGGCCCGGCTGAGGCTGCCGGACCGGGGTCTGGTGCGCGAGGGATACCTGGCCGATCTTGTGCTGTTCGACCCGGCGACCGTCGCCGACGCAGCCACTTTCGAAGCCCCGCACCGGCTCCCGACCGGCATTCCTTATGTCCTGATTGGCGGGCGCTTCGTAATGGAAGACGGACGCCGGACGGACGTCCTGGCGGGCCGGTCGGTGCGCCGGACCCCGGTGGGCTGAGCAGGGCGCGGACGGCCGGATTCTTGTTTCGCTCCTGTGACGGAAATCCACGCGCGGGCATGCGGGGGCGACCTTAGGGTGGCCGTCATGCAGGTGATCCAGTCAACGAAGCTCGCCAACGTCTGCTACGAAATCCGTGGCCCGGTGCTCGAGGAGGCCATGCGGCTGGAGGCGGCAGGTCACCGCATCCTCAAGCTGAACACAGGCAACCCCGCGATCTTCGGCTTCGAGTGCCCGCCGGAGATCCTCGAGGACATGCTGCGCAACGTCGGCGACGCGCACGGCTACGGCGACGCCAAGGGCCTGCTCGCCGCGCGGCGCGCGGTGGTGCAGCACTACGAGACCAAGGGCGTGGAGCTGTCCGTCGAGGACGTCTATCTCGGCAACGGCGTCTCCGAGCTGATCCAGATGTCGATGCAGGCGCTGCTCGACGACGGCGACGAGGTGCTCGTCCCGGCCCCCGACTACCCGCTGTGGACCGCGTCGGTCTCGCTGGCGGGCGGCACGGCCGTGCACTACCGCTGCGACGAGCAGTCGGACTGGATGCCCGACCTGGCCGACATCGAGCGCAAGATCACCGACCGCACCAAGGCCCTCGTCATCATCAACCCCAACAACCCCACGGGTGCGGTGTACGACGACGAGATGGTGCGCGCCCTCACCGAGATCGCCCGCCGCCACAACCTGATCGTCTGCTCCGACGAGATCTACGACAAGATCCTCTACGACGGCGTGACCCACACCCCGACCGCCGCCCTCGCCCCCGACCTGCTGACCCTGACCTTCAACGGTCTCTCCAAGTCCTACCGGGTGGCCGGCTACCGCAGCGGCTGGATGGCGGTCTGCGGCCCCAAGGCGCACGCCGAGAGCTACATCGAGGGTCTGACGATCCTCGCCAACATGCGCCTGTGCGCCAACATGCCCGCCCAGCACGCGGTCGCCACCGCGCTCGGCGGCCGGCAGTCGATCAACGACCTGGTACTGCCGGGCGGCCGGCTGCTGGAGCAGCGGGACGTCGCGTACGAGCTGCTGACGCAGATCCCCGGCGTGACCTGCGTGAAGCCGAAGGGCGCGCTGTATGCCTTCCCCCGGCTCGACCCGAAGGTCTACAAGATCAAGGACGACCGGCAGATGGTGCTGGACCTGCTCCGCGCCGAGAAGATCATGGTCGTGCACGGCACGGGCTTCAACTGGCCCGAGCCCGACCACTTCCGCCTGGTCACGCTGCCGAACGCGAAGGATCTGGCGGACGCGGTGACCCGGATCGGAAACTTCCTGGACGGCTACAGCCAAGTTTAGACAAGGTCTAAGTTAGGATGGCCTTCAGAGGTTTTCTCGGGAGGCCATCCATGTACGAGCCGATACGCACCAAGTCGGTCCACGCACACGGGCCCCACCGCTCCCGCCAGGAGGAGCTGGACACCCGGCTCGCCGGGCACCTGACCGCGCTGCTCACGGTGACGGACGAACTGCGTGCGCTGACACCGGCGGCGGAGCTCGACGCCGCGGGGCGGCGACTTGTCACGGAGATCGAGCGGCTGACCGGACATACGCCGCTGCGGGCCGAACCGACGGCGAGCGCGGGCACGCCGGCCGCCCTCCACCAGCGGGCCCACACCCTGGCCGGCCAGGCACTCGTCGTCGCGACCCAGCGCGGCGACACGGCGGGCGCGGCGCTGGCGTCGGAACGCATGCACGCGCACGCGGCGGAGCTGGAGGTCTGAAGACACCGGACGGGCCGGAAAATCCAGCCCGTCCAGGGGTCCGGGGGTCCGGGGGCGAAGCCCCCGGAAGATCAGCCCAGGCGCTCGACCAGCGCCCGGTACTCGTCCCACAGCTCCTTCGGCGTGTGCTCGCCGAAGGTCTCCAGGTGCTGCGGCACCAGCGCCGCCTCCTCGCGCCAGACCTCGCGGTCGACGGTGAGGAGCAGGTCGAGGTCGGCCTCCGCGATGTCGAGGCCGTCGCGGTCGAGGGAGTCCTTCGTCGGAAGGATGCCGATGGGGGTCTCGACGCCCTCCGCCGTGCCCTCCAGGCGCTCGACGATCCACTTCAGCACGCGGCTGTTCTCGCCGAAGCCCGGCCAGACGAAGCGGCCGTCCGCGTCCTTGCGGAACCAGTTCACGTAGTAGATCTTCGGGAGCTTGTCCTGGTCGCGGCCCTGGCCGACCTTGATCCAGTGGCCCATGTAGTCGCCCATGTTGTAGCCGCAGAACGGCAGCATGGCGAAGGGGTCGCGGCGCAGCTCGCCGACCTTGCCCTCGGCGGCGGCGGTCTTCTCGGAGGCGACGTTGGCGCCGAGGAAGACGCCGTGCTGCCAGTCGAAGGACTCGGTCACCAGCGGGACGGCCGTGGCGCGGCGGCCGCCGAAGAGGATCGCGGAGATCGGGACGCCCTTGGGGTCCTCCCACTCGGGCGCGATGATCGGGCACTGCGAGGCGGGCACGGTGAAGCGGGCGTTGGGGTGGGCCGCCGGGGTCTCGCTGTCCGGCGTCCAGTCGTTGCCGCGCCAGTCGATGAGGTGGGCGGGCGTCTCCTCGGTCATGCCCTCCCACCAGACGTCGCCCGAGTCGGTGAGCGCGACGTTGGTGAAGACCGAGTTGCCCCAGAGGGTCTTCATGGCGTTGGCGTTGGTGTGCTCGCCGGTGCCGGGGGCGACGCCGAAGAAGCCGGCCTCGGGGTTGATCGCGTAGAGGCGGCCGTCCTCGCCGAAGCGCATCCAGGCGATGTCGTCGCCGATGGTCTCCACGGTCCAGCCGGAGATCGTGGGCTCCAGCATGGCGAGGTTGGTCTTGCCGCACGCGGAGGGGAAGGCGGCGGCGACGTACTTGGGCTCGCCGGTGGGCGGGGTCAGCTTCAGGACGAGCATGTGCTCGGCCAGCCAGCCCTCGTCACGGGCCATCACCGAGGCGATGCGCAGGGCGTAGCACTTCTTGCCGAGCAGGGCGTTGCCGCCGTAGCCCGAGCCGTAGGACCAGATCTCGCGGTCCTCGGGGAAGTGCGAGATGTACTTGGTGGTGTTGCAGGGCCACGGGACGTCGGCCTCGCCCTCGGCGAGCGGGGCGCCGAGGGTGTGGACGGCCTTGACGAAGAACCCGTCGGTGCCGAGCTCGTCGAGGACGGCCTGGCCCATGCGGGTCATGGTGCGCATCGAGACGGCGACGTAGGCGGAGTCGGTGATCTCGACGCCGATGGCGGACAGCTCGGAGCCGAGCGGACCCATGCAGAACGGCACCACGTACATCGTGCGGCCGCGCATGGAGCCGCGGAAGATGCCACCCTTGCCGTCCTTGCCCCGGAAGACCTCCCGCATCTCGGCGGGGGCCTTCCAGTGGTTGGTCGGGCCGGCGTCCTCCTCCTTCTCGGAGCAGATGAAGGTGCGGTCCTCGACGCGCGCCACGTCCCGGGGGTCGGAGGCGGCGTAGTACGAGTTGGGGCGCTTCACCGGGTCGAGCTTCCTGAACGTGCCCTTGGCGACGAGCTCCTCGCACAGGCGCTCGTACTCGGCCTCGGATCCGTCGCACCAGACCACCTGGTCCGGCTGGGTGAGGGCGGCGATGTCATCGACCCAGGAGATCAGCTCCTGGTGGTTGGTGGGGGTGGTGGGAGCCGCACTGGTGCGCGCCACGATCGCTCCGTCCCGCCGGGGCCCGCGCCCGGCGTCAGATTGTTGAGGGTGGTACGGATCCGGTTTTACCCCGGATTATCCGTTCTGCACTTGTCTGCCCCTTGGGGGCTGCGACCCAGACGCTTCGTGACCGCTCATCCGGTGCCGCCCGCACTCATTTGATCATCCGACTCTGCCCGGCTTCTGTCCAGGGGGCACCCAGGTGACCATCACCACGTGATACCGGTCCGTAACCTACGCACCCGTAGGTAGCATTCGGCCATGACTTCCGCGCCCGACGCAGCGCGTATCGCGCCGCCCGCAGCCACCGGCGCCCCAGCCGCCGAACCGCACGCCCCCCTGGGTGCCGCCGCGCCCGTAGCCGCGCCGTCGGCGCCGAAGCCACGGCTGCGCGGCTGGCTGCACGCCGGGATGTTCCCCGCCGTACTGATCTCGGGCGTGTTCCTGACGGCCCTGGCCGACAGCACCCGCGGCCGGATCGCCTGTGCCGTCTACGTCCTGACCGCCTGCCTGCTCTTCGGCATCAGCGCGCTCTACCACCGCGGCGACTGGTCACCGCGCGTCGCGGCCGTGCTGCGCCGGCTCGACCACGCCAACATCTTCCTGATCATCGCGGGCACCTACACCCCGCTCACGATGCTGCTGATCCCCGGCGGACGCGGCCAGGCGCTGCTGTGGGCCGTATGGGTGGCCGCGGCGGCCGGCATAGCGTTCCGTGTCTTCTGGGTCGGCGCGCCGCGCTGGCTCTACACACCCTGCTACATCGCCATGGGCTGGGCGGCCGTGTTCTTCCTCCCCGACTTCCTGCGCAAGGGCGGCATCGCCGTCCTGGTGCTGGTCATCGTCGGCGGCCTGCTCTACAGCGCCGGCGGTGTGATCTACGGGATCAAGCGCCCGAATCCGTCACCGCGCTGGTTCGGCTTCCACGAGGTGTTCCACTCGCTCACGCTGGCCGCGTTCGTCACGCACTACGTGGGCATCTCGCTGGTCGCCTACTCCCACGCGTAACGCCGCCCGGCCCGCGTGGCCCGGAACCGCCCGTCGTGGCCGTGGCCGAGAGGCCGCGGCCACGTGCCATGTCATGACCCCGATCCAGGCCACGGCCACGGCCAGCACCGCCAGTTCGCCCGCGAGGACGTAGCCGCCGACGCACAGCGCGGCGACCGGCACGGTGAGGGCGTTCGCGACGGATTCCCGCATGTTCTCCCCCTTCGATCTCACTGACCGCTCCCCTGCCCGGCCCCCACCGCCGCACACGCAAGAGGCAGTCAATGTGTCATCAAGGGTTCGCCGATCATGGCCGGCGGGGGCCATGCCCGAGAATGACGGGCATGGCCGCAGCACAGACCTCCCCCGCCGCCGAGCCCGAGCCCGGACCCCGGCTCGGACTGCGGGAGCGGAAGAAGATCCAGACCCGTCAGGCGATCCGCCGGGCCGCCTACCGCCTCTTCGCGGAACACGGGTACGACGCGACCCCCGTCGACCGGATCGCCGAGGCGGCCGACGTCTCCCCCAGCACGGTCTTCCGCTACTTCCCCACCAAGGAGGACATCGTCCTCACCGACGAGTACGACCCGCTGGTGGCGGCCGCGATCCTGGCCCGCCCGGCGGACGAGCCGCCGGTGGAGGCCATCCGGCAGGGCCTCCTGACGGCCATGCGGCAGATCCTCGACACGGACCTCGACGAGTTCCGGCAGCGCATGCGGCTCGTGCGGGAGGTGCCGGCGCTGCGCGGCCGCTCCGCGGAGGGGATGGCCCAGTCCGCCGAGCCGCTCTGCCGGGTCCTGGCCGAGCGCGCCGGGCGCCCGGCCGCCGACCTGGAGATGCGGGTGGCCACCGCCGCGATCCTCGGGGCGATGCAGGAGACGATGATGTACTGGGTCGACCGCGGCCAGACCGACGACCCCCTGGCCCTGATGGAACGCGGGCTGCACGTACTGGGCCGGGGGCTCGTCCTCTAGGGGTGTCCGGGCCCTACGGAAGGTCCACCAGGAGGGCCCCCACGTGCCGGCCCTCGATCAGTTCGGCCAGCGCGCCCGGTGCCCGGTCGAGGCCCGTCAGCCTGGTGTGCGGAAAGGTCAGGCTGCCGTCGCGCAGGCCCCGCCCGAAGAAGTCGTGCCACTCGGGCAGCAGGTCGTGGTGGTCGAGCCCGGACATGCCGCGCAGCACGATCCCCCGGGAGATCAGCGACAGCGTGTCGAAGCAGGCCGGCGCCTTCGTTCCCAGCTGGTCGGAGAGCGCCCCGACCAGCGCCACCCGGGCCCGGCGGTTGGCCAGCCGCAGCGCGGCCTCCAGCTGCTCGCCGCCCACGTTGTCGAGGACGGCGTCGATGCCGTCCGGCGCCGCCGCCCGCAGCTGCTCCTCGACCGGCCCGGCACCCCGCAGGACCACCGCGTCGTAGCCCAGCTCCCGGGTGAGCACCTCGGCCTTGCGCGGCGAGCCGGTGCTGCCGATCAGCCGCACGGCCCCGCGCAGCCGCGCGATCTGCCCGGCCAGCGACCCCACCCCGCCCGCCGCGCCGGTGACGAAGACCGTGTCGCCGGGGCGCACTTCGGCGCCGCGCACGATGCCCATGTAGGCGGTCGGCCCCTGGGAGAGGTACGCGGCCGGGTCGGGCAGGACGCCGGGGGTGAGCCGGGTGGCGGCGGCCTCGTCCACGACCGCGTACTCGCGCCAGCCGGTGACGGTCGAGACCAGGTCCCCGGGCGCGAAGCGGGTGCCGGGAGCCGCGACCACCTCGCCCACCGCCGCGCCCCACACCGGCTTGCCCAGCTCGTACGACGGCACGGGGATGCCGCTCTTCTCGTCCATCAGCGACCGCATCGCCGCGGCGACGGACACCGTGCGGTTGCGCACGAGCAGCTGCCCGGACCCGGGCTCGGGGACGGGCACCTCGACGACCTCGAACTCCTCCCCGGTCAGCGGCCCCCGGGGGCGGGCGACCAGGCGCACCTCACGGTGCGTGGCGGGTACGGCGGCGTGGCTCATGCGCGTGCTCCTCGTCAGGCGGTACGTGCTTAACGCTCGTCACCGATCCCATACGTGACCGCACACGAAGATCAAGTGCTTTCCGCCGCGCGCGGAATGCCGGCGGAAGGCCCGCGGAACGCCCGCGCGGCGGCCGTCTCCCGGTCCGGTCAGCCACCGAGCCGCTCGGTGAGCTCCTTCGGGTCGTCCGTGGGACGGTCGCAGGTGAAGTTCCGGCACACGTACGCCGCCGGGCGGCCGCCGTGCAGGGTGCGCCCCGCCAGCAGCGGGATCTCCTCCTCCGCGCCGGGCTCGCCGACCGCCACGGCCGCGCCGGGGGCGGTGGCCAGCAGGGCGGCGCGGTGCAGCGCGCGGGTGGCCGGGTCGTCGTACGGACCGACGACCGCGACCTCGCGCGGCCCGTCGAGCAGGGCCTCGGCCACGGCCAGCCCCCAGCCGATGAAGCGCGGCGCGCGCGGCCCGAGCGAGCGGACCACGCCCAGCGCCCGCTCGGCCGCCTCGCGGTGCGCGGTGCTGCCGGTGTAGGCGGAGTACGTCAGCAGCGCGCCGGCGGCGGCCGTCCAGCCGGAGGGGGCGGCGTTGTCGGTGGGGTCCTGCGGGCGGCGGATGAGGGGCTCGGCGTCGTCGGCGGTGTCGTGGAGCGTGCCGTCCTCGCCGGTGAAGCGGGTCAGGACGGTGTCCAGCAGCAGTCCCGCGAAGTCGACCCACACGCTCTCGCCGGTGACGGCGGCCAGGGCCAGGAAGCCCTCGGCGACGTCGGCGTAGTCCTCCAGGACGCCCGCGTGGGCGCCGGCGGTGCCGTCGAGGGAGGTGCGGAAGAGCCGCGCGTGCCAGTCCATGTGCACGCGGACGAGCAGGTCGGCGGCGTCCCGCGCGGCGTCGATCAGATCGGGGCGGTCGAAGTAGGCGCCGGTCTCGGCGAGCGCGGCGATGGCCAGGCCGTTCCAGGCCGCCACCACCTTGTCGTCGCGGCCGGGGCGCGGCCGCTGCTCCCGGGCCGCGAGGAGCCGGGCCCGGATGGAGGCGATCCGCCCGGCGTCGGCCAGTCCGTCGGTGTCCGGCAGCCGCAGCACGGAGGCGCCCGCCTCGAACGTGCCCTCCTCGGTCACCCCGAAGTGCGCGGCGGCCAGCTCGGCGTCCGCCTCGCCCAGGACCTCGCGCAGCTGCCGCGGCGTCCAGACGTAGTACGCGCCCTCCACGTGCCGGCCGCTGCCGTCGTCGCTGTCGGCGTCCAGGGCGGAGGCGAAGCCGCCCTGCTCGGTGCGCATCTCGCGGATGAGGAAGTCCGCGGTCTCCAGCGCCACCCGCCGGGCCGACTCGGCGCCCGTGGCCCGCCACAGCCGGGCGTAGGCCCGGCACAGGAGCGCGTTGTCGTAGAGCATCTTCTCGAAATGCGGAACCACCCATTCCGCATCGACGGAGTAGCGGGCGAAACCGCCGCCGAGCTGGTCGTAGATCCCGCCCCGGGCCATCGCCTCACAGGTGGCCTGCGCCATCTCCAGCGCGGCGGCCGACTCGGTACGGGCGTGGTGGCGCAGCAGGAACTCGAGCACCATGGACGGCGGGAACTTCGGCGCCCCGCCGAAGCCGCCGCGCACGGCGTCGAACTCACGGGTGAGCGCCAGGAGCGCGGCCATCTGCTCCTCGGGCCCGGGCGGCCCGGCATCCCCGGCCGCGGCCAGGCTGCGCTCGGACAGATCGCGCACGATCCGCCGCGCGACCTCCCCGACCTCCTCGCGCCGGTCCGCCCAGGCGGCCCGGACCCCTTCCAGCACCTGCCGGAAGGAGGGCATGCCGTGCCGGGGCGCGGGCGGGAAGTAGGTGCCGAAGTAGAACGGCTCGGCGGCGGGCGTCAGGAAGACGGTCATGGGCCAGCCGCCCTGCCCGGTGGCGGCCTGCACGGCCTCCATGTAGACGGCGTCGACGTCCGGCCGCTCCTCGCGGTCGACCTTGACCGGCACGAAGTGCGCGTTGAGGTACTCCGCGGTCGCCCCGTCCTCGAAGGACTCGTGGGCCATGACGTGACACCAGTGACAGCTGGAGTAACCGACCGACAGCAGAACGGGCACATCGCGCCGCCGCGCCTCCTCGAAGGCTTCCGGCGACCAGGGCCACCAGTCGACCGGGTTCCCGGCGTGCTGAAGGAGGTACGGGGATGTCTCGTGCGCGAGGCGGTTGGCCATGGGGCCATCCTCGCGCACGCGGCGGGGTATTTCCCGCCCACCCGTCGCGAATGCCCTGCGCCACCGCGCCGGCCCTGTGAACATCGGGTCGTCACCGCGGCACGGCCGCCTCGGATCACCCAGGGGGAACACAGAGATGACCGACCTCGCCTCCGGCAACACCGGCCCCGCCGAGCCGGAACGGAGGAACTCGTATCTGCTGGCCGGGCGACGCGTCGGCATATCCGACCTCGTACAGGCCGGTCTGCTCCTGCCGGGCACCCGGCTGACCTTCGCACGGCCGCGCGTCGGGGAGACGCACACCGCCCGTGTCACGGACGACCACCTCATGGAGCTGGCGGACGGGCAGAGGTTCCAGTCCCCGTCCAGGGCCGCCGCCGTGGCCGTGGGGCGCGGCTCCTTCGACGGGTGGCACGCCTGGGCACTGCCCGACGGCACGATGCTCGACAGCCTGCGCCAGCAGCTCCTCGACACCGTGACGACCGAGGAGTCCGAGGAGTCCGAGGAGGACTCCGTGCTCTCCCCCGCCGCCCGCCACGAGTGGCTCAAGTCGGCCTGGCGACAGGCACAGCAGGGGAGTCCGGTGACCCTGACGGTCCGGGAACTGCTCGGCCGGTGGGGCGCCGCCCGGCGGGGTTACCGCATCAGCTGGGAGATCGCCACCGACCTGATCAACCACAGTCTGTTCACCTCGCCCGACTTCGACGCGGTGGGTCTCGACGCCGAGGTCCGGCTGATCAGTGCCCCGGCGGACACCACCGACGACGGCGGCCAGGAGGCGGGGAAGGCGGTCCCGGCCCCGGTCCCCGCCGTCGTCCACGACGACGATGACGACGACGATCCCGCCGCCGGCCTGACCGTGGGCAACCTTCCCTCCGCCCTCGCCGGCGTGGTCGCCGTCTCACCGACGGCCACCTTCGAGGAAGCCATCACCCGGATGGCGATCAACGACTACTCGCAGCTTCCCGTACTGGCCGGGAAACACAACCTGCGAGGCGCCGTGACCTGGGAGTCGATCACCCGGGCCCGGCACGCCGACCCCGGGGCGCCCTTCTCCAAGGCGATCGTCCGGGCGCACGACGTGCCCTACGACCACCACCTGACCGACGTGCTCCCCCTGCTGGCCGGCGTCGGTTTCGTCCTGGTCACCGACCAGAACCGCGCCGTCGCCGGGATCGTCACCGCACACGACGTGGCCACGGCGTACGGGGAGATGGCCACGCCCTTCTTCCTGATCGGCGAGTTCGACCAGCGACTCCGCCGCATCCTCGCCGGCGCCTTCGAACTGGACTACGTCGCGGACGTCTGCGCCGTCGACGGCAAACGGAGGATCACGTCGTTCGACGATCTCTCGATGGGCGACTACCAGCGCCTCCTCGAAAGGAAGGAGGCATGGGACACCCTTGGCTGGCCCCTGGACCGGAAGGTCTTCGTCGCACGCGTCGACGAACTGCGGAAGGCCCGTAACGACCTCATGCACTTCAACCCGGACCCCTTGCCCGAAGGCACCGTCCACAAGATCCGGCAGATGATCGCGCTGCTGCGCGAGTACGGCAGCTGACCGGGCCCACGGCAGGGGCGGGCCGGGCAGGGGCCGCTTCCCGGCCCCGCCCGACCCTGCCCGGCCGCCGGCTAGGCCGCCGGCTTGCCCGTTTCGCCGGACGCGGCCGGCTCGGGCCCCTCGTCGAAGTCGACCCGCTTCATGTGCTTGTTCATGGACTTCATCAGCAGCCACACCGCCCCGCCGATCAGCGCGAAGACGATGAAGCCCAGGACGCCGGGGGTGACCTTGTTCTGGTCGAGGTCCGCCGCCAGCGGAACGAGGTCGCTCATCATGGGCTCAATTGTTGCGGATGCCCGCGAAGAGGTCGTCCTCGGGGAGGGAAGTGTCGACGAGCGACTTCGCCAGCTCGTACTCCTCGGTCGGCCAGACCTCGCGCTGGAGGTCGAGCGGGACGCGGAACCAGCCGCCGTCCGGGTCGATCTGCGTGGCGTGGGCGATCAGCGCCTTGTCGCGGATCTCGAAGAAGTCGCCGCAGGGCACGTACGTGGTCAGGGTGCGCTCGCGGCCCATCGTGTGCCAGCGCTCCAGCCACTCGCCGTAGGGCGACTCCATGCCGCGCTCCAGGAGCGCGTCGTGCAGGGCCTGGGTGCGGGGGCGGTTGAAGCCCTGGTTGTAGTAGAGCTTCTGCGGCTGCCAGGGCTCGCCCGCCTCGGGGTAGCGCTCCGGGTCGCCGGCCGCCTCGAAGGCGACCATGGAGATCTTGTGGGTCATGATGTGGTCGGGGTGCGGGTAGCCGCCGTTCTCGTCGTACGTGGTGATCACGTGCGGGCGGAACTCGCGGATCAGCTTGACCAGCCGGCCCGCCGCCTCGTCCACGTCCTGGAGCGCGAAGCAGCCCTCGGGCAGCGGCGGCAGCGGGTCGCCCTCGGGCAGCCCGGAGTCCACGAAGCCCAGCCACTCCTGCTTGACGCCCAGGATGTCGCGGGCCTCGTCCATCTCCTTGGCCCGGACCTCGTGGATGTGCTCCTCGATATAGGGGTCCCCCTGGAGCTTGGGGTTGAGGATGGAACCGCGCTCACCACCCGTGCAGGTGACGACCAGCACGTCCACCCCCTCGGACACGTACTTGGCCATCGTGGCCGCGCCCTTGCTCGACTCGTCGTCGGGGTGGGCGTGAACGGCCATCATCCGCAGCTGCTCAGTCAAGGCTCGATCCTCAGTCACTGGTCATGTCAGACGCCTCCTATAGTGACCGAAGAGGGGGTCGAAACATTCCTCGTCCCCCGAACAGCCCCCAGGAGGAACGATCATGGCCGCGCAGCGTGAGGCCCTGCCCGAAGGCCGTTACGGCCGCTCGGCGGACGAGCGCGCTGACCGCAAGCTGAAGATCACCGGCGCGGTACTGGGGGCCGCCCTGCTCGGCTTCGTCGGCTGGGCGGGAGTGCATTACGTCACGAAGACGGACGTCAGCGGAGAGCTGGTCCGCTCGAAGACGGTCTCCGACGACACCGTCCAGGTGGTGCTGGAGATCCGCAAGGAGAAGGACGCCACCGGCGTGTGCACCCTGCGCTCGCTCGGTGCGGACGGCGGCGAGGTGGCCCGCAAGGACGTGACCCTGGACCGCCGCGAGGACCACTTCACGGAGCTGGTCACGGTCCGTACGACACAGCGCGCCACGGCCACCCAGCTGGAGGGCTGTCGCACCGCGTCACATGGCGGCTGACCAGGGCTGAGTCATCCCGGTGCGGATTGACGGCCGTGACTTCTTCCCCCTTTCCGGACGTAATTGTTAGGCTCGTGGTTTCGCCCACCGATGAAGGCGCACCCTTCTGAGTAGGGCGTTCATTCGTTTCGCGCAGTACACCAGCAGTAAGCAAGCAAGCAGCAACCCGGCTACCCCCAGTACCGACGAGGAGCACCTGTGACCCAGACCAGCGACAACGTCACCTGGCTGACTCAGGAGGCGTACGACCAGCTCAAGGCCGAGCTGGAGTACCTGTCTGGTCCCGCTCGCATCGAGATCGCCAAGAAGATCGAAGCGGCCCGCGAGGAAGGGGACCTGCGGGAGAACGGCGGGTACCACGCGGCGAAGGAGGAGCAGGGCAAGCAGGAGCTCCGCGTCCGGCAGCTCACGCAGCTCCTGGAGAACGCCAAGGTCGGCGAGGCCCCGGCGGACACCGGTGTGGTCGCCCCCGGCATGGTCGTCACCATCGCCTTCGACGGCGACGAGACCGACACCGTGACCTTCCTGCTGGCCTCCCGCGAGTACGCCTCCGCGAACATCGAGACGTACTCCCCCCAGTCCCCGCTGGGCTCGGGCGTCAACGGCAAGAAGGTCGGCGAGGACGCCGAGTACGAGCTGCCGAACGGCCGCAAGGCCATGGTCCGGGTGCTGGAGGCCAAGCCGTACAACGGCTGAGCCCGCCCCGCGCACACGCGAGAACCCCGGCGCCGCCCCTCGGCGGCGCCCGGGTTCTCGCGTGAGGGCGCCCCTCGCTCGGGGGGGGCCTCAGGCCGTCGCCCGCCGGTTCTTGCGGACCCCCAGGCTGGGGGACA
>NZ_JBFAPH010000094.1:0-19400 GCF_040675635.1 Streptomyces sp. NPDC049577 | reverse complement strand
GACCCGGCCGGCGCCGACGACACCGACGGTCAGCCGTGCGGGCCGGTCCTGCGGACTCGGGTGCTCGGAGGAGGGATGTGCGTTCACGCGGCGGGCGGCCTTCCGTTCCAGTCCGCGGGGGTACCGGACGATTCCTTGTCATGCTACGCGAGGTGCGCACGGGGGCCTCCGGCGTCCACTCCGGATGCCCGGCGCACGTCGGTGGCAGGGGCTAGCCTGAAGTCCTCAGACAGGAGCGAGGCACGTGGTGACCGCACCGGACGAACGGCCGCATGCCGAAGCGCAGATCCTGGCCGAGCAGTTCGAGAGCATCGCCAGGGCCGCCGAGCGGGAGGCGGAAGGCGTCCGCCTGGAGTTCGTCGGCGGGAAGACGGCGATCAAGGCCGTGCCGGACGGGGTCCACAGCGAGATCGTCATGTGGCTTCAGGAGCTCTGCGTTCAGCACTTCCGGGAGCTGCGTCTGTACGGCGATCGCGGTCTCAGGGTCGAGACGTACCGCAAGGGGCGGGCACGCCCCGACGGCACCCTCGCCCCCAAGGGCCACTTCGCGCCCGCCGGCGAGTGGGCCGATCCCGTCGGCGTCCTGATGACCGTCGAGGTCACCTCCCACGACTACGACACCAATCTGCGCGACCGCGTCGAGAAGCCGCGCGCCTACGCCGAGAGCGGCATCCCGGTATATCTGCTCGTGGACCGCGATGCCGGTGAGGTCACGGTGTACAGCGAGCCGGTCGGCGGCTCCTACCAGGAACGTCACACCGCCGCCTTCGGCAAGAGCGTCGAGCTGCCGGCGCCGGTCGGTTTCACGCTCGACACCGAGCCGCTCAGGACCTGGACCACCACCGCGCCGGAGCGATAACCCTTTGTCTCCGCCCGCCCCCGGGGTGAGGATCCCGGCATGGCGGATGATGAGAAGACGGAGCCCGGCCCCTACGGCCGCGGCCGCAGGATGGCGGCCGTGCGGGCCTGTGAGCGGGTGCTGTCGAGCAGCGGGCCGTTCGCCCGGACGGTCGGAGAGGCGCTCGCCGAGCTGGCGGGGGCAGCGCCGCGGGGGTACGACCTCGGGCAGTACGTGGACATATACGGCAACGGGATCGTCGAGGAGCTGGAGGCCCGGGTCGCCGGGCTGCTGGGCATGGAGGCGGCCGCCTTCTTCCCCACCGGCACCATGGCGCAGCAGGTGGCGCTGCGCTGCTGGGCCGGGCGTACCGGGAACCGTACGGTCGCCATGCATCCGCTGTCGCACCTGGAGGTGCACGAGCGGGACGCCTACGCGGTGGTGAGCGGGCTGCGGGCGGTGCATCCGACGAGCGAGGCCCGGCCGCCGACGGCCGCCGAGGTGCGCGGGCTGGAGGAGCCGTTCGGGACGCTCAGCCTGGAGCTGCCGCTGCGTGAGCCCGGTTTCCTGCTGCCGGGCTGGGACGAGCTGAACGAGGTCGTGGCGGCCGCCCGGGAGCGGGACGCGGTCGTCCACTTCGACGGCGCGCGGCTGTGGGAGTGCGCCCCGCACTTCGGGGTGGAGCTGCCGGAGCTCGCCGGGCTCGCGGACTCGGTGTACGTGTCGCTCTACAAGTCGCTCGGCGGCGTCTCGGGCGCCGCGCTGGCGGGCCCGGAGTCGCTGGTGGAGGAGGCGCGCACGTGGCGGCACCGGTACGGCGGGCAGCTCTTCCAGCAGTGGCCGGCCGCGCTGTCGGCGCTGGCCGGGCTGGAGCGGGAGCTGCCCCGGCTGCCGTCGTACGTGGCGCACGCCAAGGTGGTCGCGCAGGCGCTCGGTGAGGCGTTCCGGGCGGCCGGTGTGCCGTGGTTCCGGGTGCACCCGGACGTACCGCACACGCATCAGTTCCAGGTGTGGCTGCCGTACACGCCCGACGCGCTGACCGAGGCCGGCGTGCGGCTCGCGGAGGAGACCGGCACCTGGCTGTTCGGGTCGTGGCGCGCGGCGCCGGTGCCGGGGCTCGCGCTCACCGAGGTCACGGTCGCCTCATCGGCACTGGACTGGACTCCCGGAGCCGTCGCCGAGGCGGTCGGCGGGCTGCTGGACCGCGTGCGGACGGACGGCTGACGGGCTCCCGGCCGACGGGCGGACCGCCGCCGGGCGGACGGCTGACGGACGGGCGGCTGACGGGCGGACGGCCGGGGCGGCCGGGCGCAGGAAGGACAGCAGTGCCGCCCAGCGGGCCCGGCGCGCGGCGACGCGCTCGTCGACGACGGCCCGGAAGTCCCGCCACGTGCGGAACTCGCGGACGGCCTGCCACTCCCGCGTGCCCGGCGCCGGCGGGGCCGGGCTGTCGTGGAGGGTGGCACGGTAGGCGTCGAGCATGTGCTGCTGGGTCACGTTCATGTGATCAACCGTGCGGCGGAACCCCGCGTACCGCCCGTGGATTGACGAGGACCGTCAAATGACCGTCCGACCTGGGAAAAGAGAGGGCACGATGAGCGCATGAGCGTGATGATCGACATCGCGGGGCTGCCGCCCGAGCGCCTGGTGTTCCGCCCGTCTCCCCTGTCGGAGCTGTTCACCGCGCTGCACACCCTGGCGGAGCCCGGGCACCACCCCGGTCTGCACGGCTGGACCACCGCGACCAACGCCGGCCTCAAGCCCGACCTCGCCGACCGGCTGTGTGAGGCGGACTTCCTGTGGCGGTCCACCTTCTCGGACATCTCCACGCCGTTCGCGGCGCTGCCGGACACGCACGGCCAGCCGGGCGCCACGCTCGCCGAGGACCTGGACCTGCTCGACCGGCTGAGCGACGAGCTGTTCGTCGACGCCGCCCTGGAGATCACCTGCACCAGCCGGTACGGCAGCGGCGCCCCCTCCCCGCTGGTCGATGCCGGGGCCCGGGAGAAGGCGATCGAGCGGGCCACGGCGCGCGGCAGCCGTCAGCTGCGGTTCGCCAAGCGGCTGCTGGACGACCCGCCGGCCGTGCGGGCCTGGCTGCGCCGCCTCTTCGAGGACTGCGCGGACGCGTTCTTCGACGACGTCTGGCAGCGCGTACGCGTCCAGCTCGCGGCCGACGCCCGGCACAAGACGGAGGTGCTGCGCCACAAGGGCGTCGCCGAGGCGCTCGCCGAGGTGTCAGCCGCGGTGACGCTGACCGAGGACCAGTCCCGCATCAGCGTCGACAAGATCACCAGCGGCCGGACGACCGCCCTCGACCCGGCCGTCGGCGCGGGCATCACCTTCGTCCCGTCCTCCCTCGGCTGGCCGCACCTGTGGGTGCTGCACGCACAGAACTGGCGCCCCGTCGTCAGCTATCCGGTCGCCTCCCCGGAGCTGCCCGGCCCCCGCTCGCTGGACCTGCTCACGCTCCGTCTGGAGGCGCTGTCCCACCCGATGCGGATCCGTATGTGCCGCTATCTGGCGCGGGCCGCCTACACCACGGGCGAACTGGCGGCCGCGCACGACATCAGCGCCCCCGAGGTCTCCCGCCACCTCGGCGTGCTGAAGAAGGCCGGCCTGACCACCACCCGGCGGCGCGGCCGGTACGTACTGCACCAGCTGGACCTGACGGTGGTGGCCCGGCTGGGCAGCGACTTCCTGGAGGGCGTGCTTCGTTAGGAAGCCGCCTACTGGGCGCCGCCGCCCCCGGCGCGGACCAGGCCCGTCTCGTAGGCCATCACGACGACCTGCACGCGGTCGCGCAGGCCCAGCTTGGTGAGGATCCGCCCGACGTGGGTCTTCACCGTCGCCTCGGAGAGCACGAGCCGGGCCGCGATCTCGCCGTTGGACAGCCCCTGGGCGACCAGCAGCATGACCTCGCGCTCGCGGTCGGTCAGCCGGCCCAGCTCGGCGCTGGTCGGCTCGTTCGCGGCGCTCGGCAGCATCGGCGTGAAGCGGTCCAGCAGCCGGCGCGTGGTGCTCGGCGCGACCACCGCGTCACCGCTGTGCACGGCCCGGATCGCGCCCAGCAGCTCGGCCGGCGGCACATCCTTGAGCATGAAGCCGCTGGCCCCGGCCTTCAGCGCGGAGAAGGCGTACTCGTCGAGGTCGAAGGTGGTCAGGATGAGCACCTTCGGCGGGTCCACCTGGGCGCAGATGCGGCCGGTCGCCTCGACCCCGTCCAGGCGGGGCATGCGGACGTCCATCAGGACGACGTCCACCTCGGTGCGGGCCAGCACCTCCAGCGCCTCCGCGCCGTCCCCGGCCTCGGCGACGACCTCCATGTCGGGCTGGGCCGCCAGCACCATCCGGAAGCCGGTGCGCAGCAGCACCTGGTCGTCGACGAGCATCACGCGGATCGACATGCGGGGGATCCCTTTCGTAGGACTTTCGCAGGACTTGCGGCTTGCGTAGGAGTGGAGAGAACCGGCGGAGGCTCAGCGGCCGCCGGGTTTGGCCGGCAGGAGCACGCTGATGCGGAAGCCCCCGCCCGGCCGGGGCCCCGCGTCCAGCGTGCCCCCGACCATGCCGACGCGCTCGCGCATCCCGATCAGACCGTGCCCCATGCCGTCCGCGCCGCCCGCCTCGTACAGCTCCTGCTGCGCGCCGCGGCCGTCGTCCTCGACGAGCAGGCCGAGGCCGTCGTCGAAGTAGGTGAGCCGCACGCTGGCGCCGGCGTCCGGGCCGCCGTGCTTGCGCGTGTTGGTGAGCGCCTCCTGCACGATGCGGTACGCCGTCAGCTCCACACCGCTCGGCAGCGGGCGCGGCGCGCCCTCCACCGCGAACTCCACCGGCAGACCGGCGCCGCGCACCTGCTCGACCAGCTCGCCGATCTGCTCGACGTCCGGCTGCGGCACGTACTCGCCGCCGCCCTCGCCGCCCTCCTCGGTGCGCAGCACGCCCAGCAGCCGGCGCATCTCGGTCAGCGCCTGGCGGCCGGTGCCGGAGATGGTCTCCAGCGCCTGCTTGGCCTGCTCGGGCGAGGAGTCGAGCACATAGGCGGCGCCGTCGGCCTGCACCACCATCACGGAGACGTTGTGCGCGACGACGTCGTGCAGCTCGCGGGCGATGCGGGCGCGCTCGGCGGTCACCGCCATCCGGGCCTGCTGCTCGCGCTCCTTCTCCAGCCGCCTCGCCCGCTCCTCCAGCTGCGCCCAGTAGGCGCGCCGGGTGCGCATCGAGTCGCCCAGCACCCAGGCCAGCAGGAAGGGCACGGTCACGAAGACCGTGGCCAGCGCCTGGGTCGCGACGGGCTGGTTCTCGTTCGGCCAGCGCACGGAGGCCAGCACCGGCGCGGCGACGCTGCCGGCCAGCGCGTAGCGCGAGGCCCAGCGGACGTTGCCGGACGCCACCGTGTAGACGATCGCGAGCATGGCGAGGTCGGCGGCGTTGATGGAGACGTTCAGGGCGAGCTGGGCCACCCCGGCCGCCGTCACCAGCAGCAGCATCTTCTGCGGCGCGCGCCGTCGCAGGGCGACCGTCAGGCACAGCGGGAGGGAGAGGAGCGCCGCCGGCAGCCGGCCTCCGTCCGGCATCCCGCTCGCCGCCTCCAGCAGACTCACGCACAGCAGCAGAAGGGCCCAGAAGCTGTCCACACCCGTGGGATGCCGGCGGAGAAAGTCGTAGAGGCGCTGCACGCCACCCAGCGTAGGTTCGGTGCGTCCGTCCGGGGGTCAACCGGACGATCGATCCGACCGCTCCTCGTCTACTCCCCAAGGTGGAGACCCTGTGACCGCCCGGCGCGCATACCGTGTGCACATGGCAAGCGGAACGAGAACCTGGCGGGAGGCCACGGAAGCCGCCCTGTACGGCCCCGGCGGCTTCTACCGCCGCCCCGAGGGCCCCGCGGGCCACTTCCGGACGTCCGTGCACGCGTCCCCGCTGTACGCGGGCGCGGTGGTGGAACTGCTGTGCCGCGTCGACGCGGCGCTCGGCCGCCCGGCGGAGCTGGCGTTCACGGACATGGGCGCGGGCCGCGGTGAGCTGGTGACCGGTGTGCTGGAGCAGTGCCCTCCGGATGTGGCGGAGCGGCTGCGGCCGTACGCGGTCGAGCTCGCGGACCGGCCTGCGGGGCTGGACGAGCGGGTGGTGTGGCTGGACGCGCCGCCGGCCGGTGTCGAGGGCCTGCTGTTCGCCAACGAGTGGCTGGACAACGTTCCGCTGGACGTCGCCGAGGCGGACGGCGCGGGCACGGCCCGTCTGGTGCTCGTCCAGGAGGACGGCGAGGAGCTGCTGGGGGACCCGGTCGCCGGCGAGGACGCCGCCTGGCTGGAGCGCTGGTGGCCGCTGGAGGGGGCGCCGCCCGGCAGCCGCGCGGAGATCGGGCACCCGCGCGACGCGGCCTGGTCCCGGGCCGTGGGGACGCTGCGGGCCGGGCTCGCCGTCGCGGCGGACTACGCGCACGAGCGCGCCGCCCGGCCGCCGTTCGGCACGCTCACCGGCTTCCGCGGCGGCCGTGAGGTGCGACCGGTGCCGGACGGGTCGTGCGACATCACGGCACACGTCGCGCTCGACGCGTGCGCGGGGCCGGGCGCGTCCCTGTGCACCCAGCGCGAGGCGCTGCACGCCCTGGGCGTGGACGGCGCGCGCCCGGCGCTCGCGCTTGCGTCGAGCGACCCGGCGGCCTACGTACGCGCCCTGTCGACCGCGGGAGAGGCGGCGGAGCTGACCTCCCCGGGCGGCCTGGGCGCCTTCGGCTGGCTCCTCCAGCCGGTGGGGCCGGCCGGGCTGGAGTGGCACCACCTGTCCGGGTGACGGGCGGGCGGGTGGGAAAATACCTCCATGACGGAGACGACAGTCGGCATCGGCGGCGCGGCAGAGCGCAGCGACATGGTGCTCAACATCGGCCCGCAGCACCCCTCCACCCACGGCGTGCTCCGGCTGCGGCTCGTCCTGGACGGCGAGCGGATCACGCACGCCGAGCCCGTCATCGGCTATATGCACCGCGGCGCGGAGAAGCTCTTCGAGGCCCGCGACTACCGGCAGATCATCATGCTGGCCAACCGCCACGACTGGCTGTCCGCGTTCTCCAACGAGCTCGGCGTCGTCATGGCCGTGGAGCGGATGCTCGGCATGGAGGTGCCCGAGCGCGCGGTGTGGGCGCGGACGCTGCTCGCCGAGCTCAACCGGGTGCTGAACCATCTGATGTTCCTCGGCTCGTACCCGCTGGAGCTCGGCGGGATCACGCCGATCTTCCACGCCTTCCGTGAGCGCGAGGAGCTCCAGACGGTGATGGAGGAGGTCTCCGGCGGCCGGATGCACTACATGTTCAACCGGGTCGGCGGGCTGAAGGAGGACCTGCCCGCCGGCTGGCTCGGCCGGGCGCGGCACGCGGTGGCCGAGGTGCGGTCGCGGATGGACGTGTACGACCGGCTGGTGCTCGGCAACGAGATCTTCCGGGGCCGTACCCGCGGCGTCGGGGTGCTGAGCCCGGAGACCGTGCACGCGTACGGGGTGAGCGGGCCGATCGCCCGCGCCTCCGGCGTCGACTTCGACCTCCGGCGCGACGAGCCCTACCTCGCCTACGGCGACCTGCGGGACGTCCTGAAGGTCGAGGTCCGCGAGGAGGGCGACTGCCTGGCCCGCTTCGAGTGCCTGCTGGGCCAGACGCACAACTCGCTGGACCTCGCCGACGCGTGCCTGGAGCGACTGGCCGGGCTGCCGCCCGGGCCCATCAACCAGCGACTGCCGAAGGTGCTCAAGGCCCCGGAGGGCGCGACGTACGCCTGGACCGAGAACCCGCTCGGCCTCAACGGCTACTACCTCGTCTCCAAGGGCGAGAAGACGCCCTACCGGCTGAAGCTGCGCTCGGCGTCGTTCAACAACATCCAGGCGCTGTGCGAGCTTCTGCCGGGGACGCTCGTCGCCGACATGGTCGCGATCCTCGGATCGCTGTTCTTCGTCGTCGGCGACATCGACAAGTAAGGCGACATCGACAGGCAAGGAGCAGCCGCAGCCCTACGAGATCGCGCTGCGCAGCTCCGCGACGTCGATCTGCTCGGTCTCGTCGTGAGCCGTCAGGTCGATGACGCCCTTCTCGTCCTTGGCCGCTATCTCCGCCTCGGCCGCCTCCGCGAGCGCCTCCTCGCCGACGACGTCCGCGAGGTCCTGGCCCTCGACCTCCTCGACCGGCTTGGCGGCCGTCACCGGCTTCTTGCGGGTGCCGAAGAAGTCGAAGCCGCCCTGCTGGCGGACGACCGGAACCCGCGCCGGCGTCTGGGCGGGCACGGGAGCGGGCGCGAGCGCCTTGGGGGCGGCGGCCCGGGCGGGCTGCTGCGCGGCACGCTGGCGGGCGGCGTTGCGCTCCAGCCGGCGCAGGGCCTCGGCGGCCTCGCGGTAGGCGGCGGGCGTGAGGCCGGCGCCCGCACCGGTCCCTCCGGCGGGCAGCGCGGCCGCGGCCCTGCCGCCCTTCACGCCGCCCGTCACGCCGTCCTTCGCACCACCCTTCGCGCCGTCCTTCGACAGCTTCCGCTGGCCCTCCAGCGCACTGGCCCGGCCCGTCTCGGCGGCGGCGTAGCGCCGCAGCAGATCGGCGTGTTCGGTGCGCAGCCGGGCGAGCTCGGCCCGCTTGGCGCGCAGCTTGGCCTCCAGGGCGGTGCGCGCCAGGCGCGTCTCCTCGAGGTCCGTCTCCAGTTCGGCTATGCGCTCGTCGGTCTTCCACTCGTCGCGCGTGCGGGCGGCGGTGAGCTGGGCGACGCGCTTGCCGGCGGCGCGGTCCCAGCGGCGCATGAGCACCGAGCCGACCACGGCGGCGGCGGCCGCCGCCGCGGCCAGACCGCGAATGACGGCCGTCTCGCCCACGACCAGGGCGCCGGCGGCGCACACGACCGATGTCGCGGCGACCGTCGCCGGGGGAAGAAGCCGGTGCAGGGGTGCGGAATGGCGGTGGCGTCCTCGTGGCATGGCCTGAAACTTACCGTGCGTTGCCCTGAACGTGTGACTCCGCCACCAAACTCTTCCCTTGATCTTACTTCCGCGCCGACAACAGACGCTTCTGCTCGAGGTAGCGCTGGGCGACGTCCGCGGGCTTGAGCCGCTGGGCGTCGACCTTCTTGTTGAGTTCCGTGAGATCGGCGGTGGTGAGCACCTTGTTGAGCCGGTCCAGCGCGTCGGCGATCTTCTGGGATCCGGCCTTACGGCTATTCACCACGGGCAGCACGTTGTCCGCGTTCTGGAGGTTCTTGTCGTCCTTCAGCAGAACGAGTCCGAACTGATCGAGCGTGGCGTCCGTGGTGGTGGTCAGGAGCAGCTGGTCCTTTCCGCTCTTGACGGCCTGCTTGGCCTGGGTGCTGCCGACCTCCAGGGGGTCCAGGCCGGCCACGGTGATGCCGTACGTCTTCTCCAGGCCGGGCTCGCAGAAGGGCCGCTGGGGGCATTCGTCACCGGCGGCCAGCCTGACCCGCTGCTTCGACTTTCCAAGATCGGAAAGTGTCTTGAGCTGGTGTTTTTCCGCGAAGTCGGCGGTGACGGCGAAGGCGTTCTGATCGACGGCGCGACCGGGGTCGAGCACCTTGAGTCCGCGCGGATCGGCCAGTCGGCGCAGCGCCTTCACGGTGGCATCGGTGTCGGAGGAGGCGACGGCGGGGGCGTCCTTGCCGTTCTGCTTCTTGTTCAGGAATTCGGCGAGCGTCGCCGCGTACTCCGGAACGACATCGATCTGCCCCTTCTCCAGCGCCGGTTCATAGAGCTCCCGCGCGTCGACCGTCCTGATCGACGTGGAATATCCGGCGTCCCGCAACAGCGCCGCGTATATCTCCGCCAGAATCCTGGATTCGGTGAACGACGCGGATCCGACGACCAGCGAGCCCTGACTGCCCTCGGCGGAGCCGCCGCCCGACTTCTCCAGGCTGTCGCCCCCGCATGCGGCCAGGCCCGGCATCAGGGCGGCGACGACGGCCAGTGCCGGCACGGCGCGGACGATGCGCGGACGGCGTACGGTCCTGATCATGCGGGTTCCCTCTCGGTTCGGGGGGCGGGTCGGGGGGTGGAGCGCGACCGGCGCCGGGGGTCCAGCAGCCGCTGGGCCGGCACGAACAAGCCCTCGACCAGCAGGGCGAGCGCGGCCACCAGCAGGGCGCCGGACACCACCTGCGCCGTGTCGGTGAGCCGGAAGCCGGCGGTGATGATGCGGCCCAGCCCACCGCCGCCGGGCAGCGCGGCGAGCGTGGTGGTGGCGACGACCTGCACGGCGGCGGACCGCACGCCGGTGACGATGAGCGGAAGGGCCAGCGGGATCTCGACCCGGGCCGCTATCTGGCGGCCCGTCATCCCCATGCCGCGGGCCGCCTCCACGGTGTCCCGGTCGACCTCCCGCATGCCCACGTAGGCGTTGGTGAGCACCGGGGGGATCGCGAAGAGCACGAGCGCGATGACGGTGGGCCAGGAACCGTGTGTGCCGAGAGGGCTGAGCAGCAGCAGGACCAGCACCGCGAATGTCGGCACCGCGCGGCCGGCGTTGGACACGTTCACCGCGAGCGCGCCGCCGCGGCCGATGTGGCCGAGCACCACGGCGACGGGCAGCGCGATCGCGCACGAGATCAGCAGGCAGACGCCGGTGAGGAAGAGGTGCTCGCCGAGCCGGTGCCACACACCGTCCGCACCGGTCCAGTGCGCGCCGGTGCTCAGCCAGTCCCAGGTGCGGGGGATGACGTCCATCAGGCGGCCACCTGCCCCGTCGCGGGCTCGGCGATCCGCGGCGCGGCCCGGCGGCCCGCCCGGCGGCCGCCGCGCGTCCACGGCGTCAGCAGCCGCTGGACGAGCAGCAGCAGGACGTCCGCGGCGACGGCCAGCAGCACGCACAGCACCGAGGCGGTGAGCACCTGCGCCTTGAAGTAACTGCGCATCCCGTCGTAGATGAGATTGCCCAGGCCGCCGTAGCCGATGATCGCCCCGACGGTCGTCAGCGAGACGGTGGAGACCGTGGCGATCCGCAGACCCGCCATCACCGCGGGCAGCGCCAGGGGCAGTTCGACGCCGAACAGCAGCCGCACCGGCCCGTACCCCATGCCGCGCGCCGCCTCCCGGACCTCCTGGGGGACCGAGGCCAGGCCCGCCAGGATGTTCCGCACGAGGATCGTCAGCGAATACAGCACCAGGCCCGTCACCACCACGGCCACCGACAGCCCGAACACCGGTACCAGCAGCGAGAACATCGCCAGCGACGGCACCGTGTACAGCACGGTGGTCAGGCCGAGCACCGGCCCGGCCACGCCGCGCCAACGGCGGGCCAGCAGCGCCAGCGGGAGGGCCACGAGCAGCCCGATCGCCACCGAGGCCAGGGTGATGCCGATGTGTTCGAGCGTGGCCTCCACCAGCTCATGGCCGCGCGTCCGTACGTACTCACCGCAGACCCAGTCATTGGTGATCATGCAGTTCCGGTTCGCCATGCGCGCACCTCCCCCTCGGCATTCACCGTCGGTTACTGGCGACCCTAACCCGGGGCACCGACAATGGGGAGTCATGATCCGTTTCGAGCATGTCACCAAGCGCTATGCCGACGGCACGACCGCGGTGGACGACCTGTCCTTCGAGGTCGCCGAGGGCGAGCTCATCACGCTCGTCGGACCGTCGGGCTGCGGCAAGACCACCACGATGAAGATGGTCAACCGGCTCATCGAGCCGACCGCCGGCCGCATCCTCCTGGACGGCCGGGACATCGCCGAGGCGGACCCCGTCGAGCTGCGGCGCGGCATCGGCTACGTCATCCAGCAGGTCGGTCTCTTCCCGCACCGGACGGTCCTCGAGAACACCGCGACCGTGCCGCACCTGCTGGGGTGGACGCGGAAGAAGGCCCGGGCCCGGGCCGCCGAACTCCTCGACCTCGTCGGCCTCGACCCGGCCGTGCACGGCGACCGCTACCCCGACCAGCTCTCCGGCGGCCAGCGCCAGCGGGTCGGCGTGGCCCGCGCGCTCGCCGCCGACCCGCCCGTCCTGCTGATGGACGAACCCTTCGGCGCCGTCGACCCCGTGGTGCGCGAACGGCTCCAGTCGGAGTTCCTGCGCCTTCAGTCCCAGGTCCGCAAGACGGTCCTCTTCGTGACCCACGACATCGAGGAGGCCGTCCGTCTCGGTGACCGCATCGCGGTCTACGGCGAGGGGCGCATCGAACAGTTCGACGCCCCGGCGGCGGTGCTGGGCGCGCCCGCGACGCCGTACGTGGCCGACTTCGTCGGCGCGGACCGGGGCCTGAAGCGGCTGTCCGTCACGCCGATCGAGCGCGGCGACCTGGAGCGGCCGCCCCTCGTCCACCTCGACGACCGGCTCTCCGCGGCGGCGGCGCGGCTCGCGGCCGACGACGCGCGCTGGGCCGTCGTCCTGGACGACGCGGACCGGCTGCACGGCTGGATCTCGGCCGAGGCGGTGCGCGCGGGGCGCGCGGGCGACACGGTGCGGGACCACGCCCGCCGCATGGAGGCCTGGCTCCCCCTGGGCGCCTCCCTCAAGCAGGCGTTCAGCACGATGCTCCAGCACGACGCGGGCTGGATCGCCGTCCTGGACGGCGACCACAGCGACCACTTCCTGGGGGTGCTCACGCCGGCGGGGCTGCACGAGGCGCTGCGGCGCTCCATCGAAGCGGAAGCGCTGGGCGCTGACCGAACCGAGGTAACGGTGGACACGATCTCCACGGCCTGACGCCCGGGGGTGTCCCCGGGCCCCCATTCCCGCCGCAACGGCGCTCAGCCACCAGCAAGGTGCCCGGCGGTGCCGGACCGCCTGCGGCGAGCTCGGCACCGCCGAAAACGGCGCCATGGGTTGCTCGCCGTCGCGGCGGAGAAAAAGTCCGTGCCGTGACCGTCACGGCCGGCAAACCTTCCCCGCCGCAGCGGTGCCCAGCCGGCCGCAAGGCCGCCCCGCACCCGCCGAAAACCGCGCCATGGGTTGCTCACCGTCGCGGCGGAGAAAGGTGCCGGACCGACATCACGGAGCACCCCGCAGGGGGTCAGGCGCGGGCCGGGCCCGTGCCGTTGTCGTCCTCGTCCTCGGGGAGCTTGCAGATGCGCTCCAGGAACAGCGCCGCAGCGACCACGCAGATGCCCGCCAGGACCGACGCCCCCGCGTAGATGGCCTGGTCGCGGCGGGCCGGGGCGTCGAGGCCGTCGATGAGGAGGAAGACGCCGACGCCGCCGTACATGCCGGAGACGAGGGCGGCCACCAGGGCGCTGGCCTGGCCGAAGACGACGGCGCGGGCGGCGAGCAGGGGGTCGACGCCCTTCGCGCCGGGGCGGCGCTCACGCTGGGCCTTGAGGCGGGAGCGGATCGACAGCGCCGTCGCGCTGAGGACGGCGGCGATGACGGCCAGCACGATCGGCGCCGCCACCGGGACGCTCGGCAGCGTCCCGAAGGAGTCCCACAGCCGGGCTCCCGCCCACGACACGACCCCGGCCACGACGAACAGGCCGGCCAGCACCCTGATCCTGAGTTGTTTCACCGAGCCGTCGCCTCGCCCCTCGTCGTCCTGATTCCGCACGCCACCCGCCCAACGGCTACTCGGGCAGTCGGAGTTCCAGGTCGGTGCGGACCTGGACACCCTCGCGGGTGACACCGGTCAGCAGCTCGGCCACCGTACCCCGGCCCGGGACGACCGCCTCCGGGTCCACGTCGTACCACGGCACCAGCACGAAGGCGCGCTCGTGGGCGCGCGGGTGCGGCAGCGTGAGGGCGGGGTCGTCGGAGACGACGTCCTGATAGCTGACGATGTCGACGTCGAGCGTACGCGGGCCCCAGCGCTCGTCGCGCACCCGCTCGAACGCCTCCTCGATCGCGTGGCCGCGCTCCAGCAGGGAGTCCGGCGGCAGGGTGGTCTTCACCAGCACCACCGCGTTGTAGTACGACGGCTGGGAGCCGGCGTCGACGCCCCACGGCTCCGTCTCGTACACCGGGGAGACGGCCTTCACTCGCAGGCCGGGGGTGTCCTCCAGCGCGTCGATCGCGCCCTGCAGCGTCTCCAGGCGGTTGCCCAGATTGCTGCCGAGCGAGATCACGGCGCGCTTGGGATTGCTCAGCGTGACGTCCGCGGCGTCCACCTGCTCCACCACGGAGGCGGGCACCGGCTGCACGGTCGGGTCGCTGCTGCTCATACTCGGCTCCGGGTGATCGTTACGGTCACGTCGTCGAAGGGCACGGTGATCGGCGCGTCCGGCTTGTGGACGGTGACCTCGACCTCCCGCACCGCTTCGTGTTTGAGGCACTGCTGGGCGATCCGCTCGGCAAGGGTCTCGATGAGGTCGACCGGCTCGCCCTCGACGATGCCCACGACCTCCTCCGCCACGATGCCGTAGTGGACGGTCTTCGCGAGGTCGTCGGCGGCCGCCGCGGGCCGGGCGTCCAGGCCCATCACCAGGTCCACGATGAAGGTCTGGCCCTCCTCGCGCTCCCTGGGGAACACCCCGTGGTGGCCCCGGGCCTTCAGGCCGCGCAGCGCGACACGATCCACACGAATCACTCCAGCTGGTTGTCGGAACACGGGCGCGCACCGGGCGCGCCGACGCGCCGCCCGTCCCGGCCCTCGGCCGGGTCACCCATCTCGAATCTACCTGCGGGCAACGACAGACCCCGCCCACGGGTGCCCCACGGCCACGGGTCCGCAGGCCCGGCGGTCCACCTCTACCCGCGCCGCGAGCGGCTCGAACGGGAGGTCACACTCTCCTCACACCGACGGCGCGCCGCCGTTCTCCTCCTCGTCCTCCTCCTCGTCCTCGGCGCTCGCGAGCACCGGCGAGCCGTGGTGCGACCACACCTTCCACTCGCCGCCGGACCTGCGGAAGACGTTGGTGGCCACCACCAGCTGGCCCACCAGCGGCCCCAGCTCGCCCTCCGTCTCCGCCGGGCCGCCGCTGAGGATGTTCTCGGTGCAGGTCACCAGCGCGGTGTCGCCGGCCACCGACACCTCGACGTCGGTCAGGAAGAACTGGATGTAGTCCGTGCTCGCCATGATCAGCGCGTACGAGCGCAGCACCTCACCGCGCCCGCGCAGCACCGGCCAGCCGGGGTGGACGCAGGAGACCTCGCGGCCGGGCTCGTCCAGCCACAGCCGGTTCATGGCGGCCGTGTCGCCGCGCTCCATCGCCTCGTACAGGGCGGTGTTCGCCAGCTCGACCAGCTCGCCGTCCGTGCGGGCGGTGCTCACACGGCCCCCTCGGCGCCCGCGGAGCGCCCGGCCTCGGCCACGGCTCCCACCACCCGGACGGCGTCCGCGCTGGCCCGCACCTCGTGGACCCGTACCGCCCAGGCGCCCTCGTGCGCGGCGAGGGCGGTGATGGCGGCCGTCGCGTGGTCGCGCTCGCGGGCGGGCGGCGGGGTGCCGTCGGGGCCGGCCAGGACGCGGCCCAGGAAGCGCTTGCGGGAGGCCGCGACCAGCATCGGCAGGCCCAGCTCGCGGCGGAGCCGGCCGAGGCGGGCGACCAGGGCGAGATCGTGCTCGGCGTTCTTGGCGAAGCCCAGGCCGGGATCGATCACCAGCCGGTCGGCCTCGATACCGCCCTCGACCACCGCGTCCACACGGCGCCGCAGCTCGGTCAGGACGTCGCCGACCACGTCCCCGTAGACGGCCCGGCTGTTCATGTCGGCGCTGAAGCCGCGCCAGTGCATCACCACGAACGGCACGTCGGCCGTGGCCACGGCCGGGACCATCGCCGGGTCCGCGAGGCCGCCGCTGACGTCGTTGACCAGGACCGCGCCGGCCTCGATCGCCGCCTCGGCGACCGCGGCCCGCATGGTGTCCACAGAGACCACGGCGCCCTCGCCCACCAGCTCGCGGACCACCGGGACGACCCGGCGCAGCTCCTCCGCCTCGTCGACCCGCGCCGCCCCCGGCCGGGTGGACTCGCCGCCGACGTCGACCAGGTCGGCTCCGGCGGCGATCAGCTCCAGGCCCCGCTTGACCGCCGCGCCGGTGTCGAACCAGCGTCCGCCGTCCGAGAACGAGTCGGGCGTGACGTTGACCACGCCCATGACCGCACAGCGGCCCCACTCCGGCAGTCCGACCGGCCCGGTACGGGCATGCGACGTACTCATGCGTCCAGCCTAGGGCCCGGCAAGGCGAAGACCCTCCCCGGAGGGGTCCGGGAAGGGTCTTCGGGGGCCATCGGCGGCTCGCGGCGCGGCTACGCCGCGTGGGTCACCTCGCGGGCGGCCGGCTTCTCGTCGTCCAGGGAGGTCTGCGGGTCCTCCGCGGGCTTGCGCCGCCACGGCTTCGGCATGGACAGCGTGATGAAGCCCTCGGCCTGCATCATCGCGAAGCCGATGCGCGGCAGGTCACGGCTGTTCGGGAAGACCACGAAGCGCGGCTCCCAGCGCGGCCGGAACTTCTCGTTGAACTTGTACAGCGACTCGATCTGGAACCAGCGCGAGAGGAAGACGAGCACCGCCCGCTGGATGCGCACGACCGGGCCGGCGCCCAGCTTGCCGCCACGCTCCAGGGCGGAGCGGAAGAACGCGAAGTTCAGCGACATGCGCTTGATCTTGAGCTCGGGCGCGGCCTGGAGGAAGGCAACGATCAGCAGCTCGTTCATGCCCGGGTCGGCGCTGCGGTCGCGGCGCATCAGCTCCAGCGAGCTGCCGTCCTTGCCCCACGGCACGTAGTGCTGCATGGCCTTCAGGTCGCCGAAGGGGAACGTCTCGCCCTCCTCCGGGTCCTTGTGGGCGGTGGCGATGATCGCGTCCAGGTCCTTCGGGTCGCCGATCCGGCCCAGGGCCATGGAGAAGCCGCGCTCGTCCTCGGTGTCGCGCCAGGCGTTGGCTGCCTTCTGCACGACCTCGAGCTCCTCCGGGCTCAGGTCGCCCACGCGGCGCACCTTGGTGGTGTAGCCGTTGCGCTCGATGCGCTTGACCATCTGGCGGACGTTCCGCATGGAGCGGCCGCTCAGGCTGAAGTCGGCCACCTCGACGATGGCCTCGTCACCCATCTCCAGGGCGTCCAGACCGGTCTCGCGGGTCCACACCTCGCCACCGGTCTCGCTGCATCCGGCGACAGCGGGCGTCCAGGAGTGGCGCTTGGCCAGCTCCATGAACTGCTCGATCGCGCCCGGCCACGCCTCGACGTCGCCGATCGGGTCACCGCTGGCGAGCATCACGCCGGAGACGACGCGGTAGGAGACGGCGGCCTTGCCGCTCGGGGAGAAGACGACGCTCTTGTCGCGGCGGAGCGCGAAGTGGCCCAGCGAGTCACGCTCGCCGTGCTTGGCGAGCAGCTCCCGCAGCCGGTCCTCGTCCTCCTCGGTGAGGACGGCGGCCGGGTTCTCCGGGCGGAAGAACAGGTACGCGGTGGTGGCGACGGTCAGCAGACCGAGGGCGCCCAGGGAGTAGCCGACCACGTAGTCGACGTGCTCGGTGTAGCGGATCGAGCCCTCGAAGCCGAAGAGGCCCCAGACGACGTGCTCGATCTGCTCCCGGACCGGCGGGTTGCCGATCATCTGGTCGGGGTGCGAGGTGACGATCACCCAGCCGAGGGCGAAGCTGGCCCCGCCCATGAGGATGAAGTTCGCCAGGGCCTTCCAGCGGCTGCGCGGGTCCGGCAGCGCGGCGAAGGAGCTCTTGTGCCGGAGCAGGTAGACCCACAGCAGCAGGGAGAGCACCGTGCCGACGATGCTGTGGCGGTAGATCAGCTGTGCGGCCGCGCCGAGCGGGAGCAGCACGACGGTGGCGAACCAGGTGCGCTGCTTGGCCCGCTTGAGGCCGTGCGCGAGCATCAGCAGCAGGATGCCGACGATGATCGAACCGGCGGCGGCCAGCTGGGTCACCGAGCCGGGCAGCACCTCGGCCAAGGCGTGCACCTTGCTCCAGCGGAAGCGCGGGACCACACCGGCCACGATGTCGGCGAGGCCGATGAGGGCCGCGACCGTTCCGACGACGGCAGGTACGCGCTCAGGTTTCGGACCCTTGGCGATACGCGCAAGCACCGAGAGCCACTTCGAACCCGAAGGAACCCCATCGGACTTTTTGCCATCTTCCCTGACAGACATCTCTTCCCGTCGTCCATGTCGAGTGGGTGTGCGCCATTTGGCGGCAGTGCCCGGACAATGTGCGCCCTCTAGGACGACGGTTTCGGGGCTGAGGTTCCGCCGGGGGCCGAGCCCGGAAAGAAGTAACCATTCCGCGACTCGGTTGCCGGGTCGCTCGGCAGAAAGCACCTCATGGGTCTCACCAGCATGCCAGTCCTGCTGCTGTCCATCGCGGCCGCGGTAGTGCTCTTCGCGTTGACCATTTGGCTCTGGCCCCGCCTGGGCAAGAAGAGCATCGGATCCGTCCTGGCCCGGATCGGGATGATGCTGGCCACGCAGCTGTCCCTGTTCGCCGCGATCGGCCTGTGGGCCAACCAGTCCTTCGGCTTCTACGGCTCCTGGGCCGACCTCTTCGGCCAGGTCAAGGACGAGGGCGTGGTCGTCGACCACAGCGCGTCCGGCAAGCGCGTGCAGGTCGTGGGCGTGCAGCAGGTCAAGGTGCCCCGCGGCGGCGTGCCGCGCGTCGGCGGCAAGATCGAGAAGATCAACATCGCCGGCCCGGACTCCAGAATCAACAGCCCGGCCTATGTCTATCTGCCCCCGGAGTACTTCCAGCCCGCGTACGCCCAGCGCACGTTTCCGGCCTCGGTCGTCCTGACCGGCTACCCGGGCACCGCCGAAGCCCTGGTCAAGGGCCTGGACTACCCCGTCCGGGCGCACAAGCTGGCCAAGGAGAAGAAGATGCAGCCCACCATCCTGGTGATGATGCGGCCGACCGTCGCCCCGCCCCGGGACACGGAGTGCATGGATATACCCGGCGGCCCCCAGACCGAGACCTTCTTCACCAAGGACCTGCGCGCCGCGATCTCCCAGCAGTACCGGGTCGGTGACAAGCCCCAGAACTGGGGCATGATCGGCGACTCCACCGGCGGCTACTGCGCGCTGAAGATCGCCATGCGGCACCCCAACGCGTACGGCGCCGCGGCCGCCCTCTCCGGCTACTACAAGGCTCCGCAGGACCCGACGACCGGCTCCCTCTTCGGCGGCAACAAGCAGCTGGAGAAGGAGAACGACCTGCTGTGGCGCCTGAAGAACAAGCCGCTGCCGCCCGTCTCGCTGCTGGTCACCACCAGCAAGAAGGGCGAGCACAACTACAAGGACACGCTGAAGTTCATCGACCTGGCGAAGCAGCACCCCACCCGGGTCTCGTCGATCATCCTCGACAGCGGCGGCCACAACTTCAACACGTGGCGTCGTGAGCTGAACCCGACGCTGAAGTGGATGGGCAGTCGCCTTTCCGCCTAGCGGCCGGCCGGCGGGGTAGGAACTCCCGCCGCGACGGCGCTCAGCCGCAGCCCTGGCCGGACCGGCCGCGACAGTAACGGCACCCTCATCCCGCCGCGACGGCGCTCAGCCGCAGTCCTGGCCGGACCGGCCGCGACAGTAACGGCACCCTCATCCCGCCGCGACGGCGCTCAGCCGTCGACCGCCTGTCCGGCGGTGCCGAGCCGGCCTTGCGGCCGGTCCGGTTCCGCCGGCGTCCGGCTGCGGGTTGGTCGTGGCTGGTCGCGCAGTTCCCCGCG
>NZ_JBFAPH010000093.1:0-19459 GCF_040675635.1 Streptomyces sp. NPDC049577 | reverse complement strand
TGGGGGACCGTGTGGGAGAGTAGGACGCCGCCGAACTATTGTTGAGAGAAAGCCCTGGCAGGGTTCCCCTGCCAGGGCTTTCTCGCGTTTACGGCAAGGTTCCCAGCCAGTACCGTGACGGCTATGAGCGGCGGTCGTGCACAGATCATGTGGGACGAAGCGGTAACTGGTTACGACTTCGGGCCGGGGCATCCGATGGACCCCGTACGGCTCGCCCTCACCATGCGGATGGTGGAGGCGTACGGGCTCGACCAGGCGGCGCGTGTCGTCGCGGCGAAGCCGGCCGGGGAGTCCACGCTGCGGCTCGTCCACCGCGAGGACTACATCGCGGCCGTACGGGCGGCTTCCGCCGATCCGGGGTCCGCCGACGGTTCGTACGGGCTCGGGACGCCGGACGACCCGGCGTTCGCGGGGATGCACGAAGCCTCCGCCCTGATCGCGGGTCAGTCCGTGGCGGCCGCCGAGGCCGTGTGGTCCGGGGAGGCCCTGCACGCCGTCAACTTCGCGGGCGGGCTGCACCATGCGATGCCCGGGTCGGCATCGGGATTCTGCGTGTACAACGACGCGTCGCTCGCCGTCGCGAGGCTGCTGGAGCTGGGGGCCGAGCGGGTCGCGTACGTGGACGTCGACGTGCACCACGGGGACGGGGTGCAGGCGGCGTTCTGGGAGGACCCGCGGGTGCTGACCATCTCCCTGCACGAGCACCCCCGCACGCTCTTCCCCCAGACCGGCTGGCCGGAGGAGACCGGCGCGCCGGGTGCCGAGGGCAGTGCCGTGAACGTGGCGCTGCCCGCCGGCACGGGTGACGCGGGATGGCTGCGGGCCTTCCACGCGGTCGTACCGGAGCTCCTGGCCGCCTTCCGGCCGCAGGTGCTGGTGACCCAGCACGGTGCCGACACGCACTTCGAGGACCCGCTCGCGCACCTCGCCGTGTCGGTCGACGCGCAGCGCCTCGTCGCCGAGGCGTGCCACGGGCTCGCCCACGAGCACGCGGACGGCCGCTGGGTGGCCCTGGGAGGTGGCGGATACGCGGTCGTGGACGTCGTGCCGCGCTCGTGGACGCATCTGGTGGGCATCGCCGCCGGGCGGCCCGTGGCGCCCGAGGAGGCGGTGCCGGAGGCATGGCGGGCGGAAGTGTACCGACGCACACGGCAGTTGGGGCCGCTGCGGATGACGGACGGGCGCCCGAGCCCCGAATGGCGGGACTTCTCCGACCACGGGTACGACCCGGCGGACCGGCTCGACCAGGCGATCCTTGCGACGCGACGGGCCGTCTTCCCGGCCCACGGGCTGCTGCCGTAGCCGCGCGCAGGCCCGCCCGAGCCGCCGCGCCCGTACCGGCCCGCCCGAGCCGGTCCGCCGACGGTGGGCGGCCGGCGGCCCGCGCATTGCCCTGCCCGGGCTAATTCCCGCGCATCGGCCCGCGCCCCGGGCGCCGGTCCGCCAGCATCGTGCCCGTGCCCACCCCGCGTGACGCCCTGCGCGCTCATCTCCTCGCCACCCGCATCGCCGGGTGTGTCGCCACGCCGCGCGAGCGGAGCCTGACGCGGTACCGGAGGTTCGCGGCCCGCGACCCCGGGGTGCTGATCGGACTGGAGCCTGAATATGACTGGCGCTTCGGCGACTTGTTGCGCCTGATGGCTCAAAGGTGTGGAGTTTCGGCCGATTCCAAGGACACTTCCGGGCAGGATGTGATCGATCCGGAGCGTACGATCGTGGCACTCGATGCCTTCGCCGATCGCCTGGCGAAGGTGGCCGCGGCCCGGGCGCCGGTGCTGATCGGGACCGGCCACCCGCATCGACTCCTGGGCTTCTACGCCGGGTTGGCCGCCGGTCTCTCGGCGGCGGGATGTGATGTCCTCACCCCGGCTCAGGGTCGAAGTGTCGACATAACGACCCGGTTCGGGGTACGCACATACAACCTTGACTACGTCCGAGGAGTCGCGCTGGTGCGTGAACCCGGCGCGCGGCCGTCAGCGAGTGAGCCGGGCGCGCATACGCATTCACCCCTGCCGGTTCGGGTGGCTCTGGCCGCCGCGGCGGAGGGCGAACAGGGGCTTCCCGCGCTGGTCATCGGGGACCACGGATGGCTCTGCGGGGCAGGTCAGCTGGGGTTCGAGGCCATCGGGCCGGCCGACTCGGACGACCCCGCGCCGTTCGTCGGTCAGGCCGAGGGGCAAGTGTCCGTGGCCGTTCCGCTTGATGACACTGTGCGGTCTGATTACTACCGACCGCTTACTCGCTATGTACTCAATCGAGCGTGTCTGTCACAGTAGGCGGCCGATGGCTGCTCCTCTTCCCCACTCGCATCACCCGCCCCTAACCTGGGGAGTGAGCGCGCAGCGACGAGGAGTCACCGGAGGGGAAGCCGGTGCGCGTCATGTGCGGAAGGTTCAGGTGTGTCATGGCTGCTGGCGAAAGGCCTCTCAACGAGGTTGTGTTCCTGACCGTGGCGGAAGTCGCCTCGGTGATGCGAGTCTCCAAGATGACCGTGTACCGGCTGGTGCACAGCGGTCATCTGCCGGCGATCCGGGTGGGCAGGTCGTTCCGGGTCCCAGAACAAGCGGTGCAGGAGTACCTCCGGGAGTCCTTCGTGGGGGTGGAAACAGCCTGACGGGAACCCCCGATTACGCGGTTCGCGCGGTGGCGGGTAGGCTGGCCCGATGTAGGTCGTGTGGGCTCGGACGCCCCGCACCGAGTGAATCGATGTAAGCGAGGGTAGTCGTGGGCTCTGTTATCAAGAAGCGGCGCAAGCGGATGGCCAAGAAGAAGCACCGCAAGCTGCTCAAGCGCACGCGCGTTCAGCGTCGCAACAAGAAGTAAGCACGCCGCTGTGCTCGTCCCGCAGCCCTCCCGCCGTCAATGGTGGGAGGGCTGCGGTGCGTTGTGGCCGCCCTCGCGTCGTCGCGGAGCCGTCACGGATCCGCCATTGAGCCGGGGCCGGGCCGGCGCCGAACCGGGTCCGCGGCCGTGAATCCGGCGGGCCGGGCCCCCACACCGGAGTAGCGGTGAGTAAAGCTTTCGCTACGGCTTGAAATGTCGCTCCGCTCTCCTGGCGGTCATCACAGTGCAACAACGACCCGCTACGGTTGCCGCGTCAGGGCACCGCTCGTCGGGCGAGGGTGGGAAGGAAGGCGCTGATCTTGGGGAAGGTCGTGCTCGTCACCGGAGTCGCACGGCAGCTGGGTGGCCGGTTCGTCCGGCGCATCCAGCGCGAGCCCGACGTCGACCGTGTCATCGGGGTGGACGCGGTGCCACCCGAGCACCATCTCGGCGGGGCCGATTTCATACGGGCGGACATTCGCCACCCCACGATCGCCCGCGTGCTGGCCGAACACGGCGTCGACACCGTGGTCCACATGGACGTGAACGGCACGCCCCTGGGCAAGCGGGGCAGCAGGCGCGGCAGCCGGGCCACGGTCAAGGAGACCAACGTCATCGGCACCATGCAGCTGCTCGGTGCCTGTCAGAAGACGCCCACGATCAAACGACTCGTGGTCAGGTCCAGTACGAACGTGTACGGATCCGCGCCCCGCGATCCCGCGGTCTTCACCGAGAACACCCCGCCCAAGTCCCTGCCCAGCGGCGGCTTCGCCAAGGACGCCGTCGAGGTCGAGGGATACGTGCGGGGCTTCGCGCGCCGCCGGCCCGATGTGGCCGTGTGCGTGCTGCGCTTCGCCAACGTGCTCGGGCCCCGCGCGGACTCGCCGCTCGCCGAGTACTTCTCGCTGCCCGTCCTGCCCACCGTGCTGGGCTTCGACCCCCGGTTGCAGTTCGTCCACGAGGACGACGCCATCGAGGTCCTGCGTATCGCGACCGGCGAGCCCGCGCGCGGCACGCTCAACAGCGGGACCTTCAACATCGCGGGCGACGGGGTGCTGCTGCTGTCCCAGGCCGCCCGGCGGCTCGGCCGGCCCACGCTGCCCGTCCTGCTGCCGACCGTGACCCTGGTCGGCTCGGTGCTCCGCTCGGTCGGCGCGCTGGACTTCTCGCCCGAGCAGATCCGGCTGCTCACCCACGGGCGGGTCGTCGAGACCACGCAGATGCGCGAGACCCTGGGCTTCTCCCCCCGCTATTCCTCCGCCGAGGCGTTCGCCGACTTCGCGCGCAGCCGCGGAACGGGGCTGCTGCCGCCCGAGATCCTCGCCCGTACCGTCGACCGGATCGCCGCGCTTGTGCCTGCCGGCAGCGGCCAGAACTGAGGAGCGCACCCACCATGGCGGATGCCAAGGTCATCCCGTTCGGCGACGAACCGCGGGCCAAGCGGCGGCCCAAGCGCGCGGGCCGGCCCCGGGCGAACCGGGCTCCCGCCCCGCTGGCCCCCGTTCCGGCGCAGCGCGAGCCGGAGCCGCTGCCGGCCGCCGAGGAGCCGCCGGTGGCCGCACAGCGGCCCGACGGGGAGCCGGAGGGCCGGGACGGCGGCTGGGAGCGGAAGCTGGCGCACGGGCTGAGCTTTCTGCGGCGGCGGATCACCGGCGAGTACGAGGTCGACGACTTCGGCTTCGACGAGGAGCTCACCGACCAGGTGCTGATGTCCGCGCTGCGGCCGTTCTACGAGAAGTACTTCCGCGTCGAGGTGAAGGGCATCGAGAACATCCCGAAGGAGGGCGCCGCCCTGGTCGTCGCCAACCACTCGGGCACGCTCCCCGTCGACGGGCTCATGCTCCAGGTCGCGGTGCACGACCAGCACCCCGCCGCGCGGCACATCCGGATGCTCGCCGCCGACCTGGTCTTCATGCTGCCGGTGGTGAACGAGCTCTCCCGCAAGCTGGGGCACACCCTCGCCTGCGCCGAGGACGCGCAGAAGCTGCTGGAGCGCGGCGAGGTGGTGGGCGTCATGCCCGAGGGCTTCAAAGGGATCGGAAAGCCCTTCGCCGACCGCTACAAGCTGCAGCGGTTCGGCCGGGGCGGATTCGTCTCCACGGCGCTGCGGGCGGGCGCGCCGATCGTGCCGTGCTCGATCGTCGGGGCGGAGGAGATCTATCCGATGCTCGGGAACGCGAAGACGCTGGCGCGCGTGCTGGGCATTCCCTATTTCCCGCTGACGCCGACCTTTCCCTGGCTCGGGCCGCTGGGAATGGTGCCGCTGCCGACGAAATGGACCATCCAGTTCGGCGAGCCCATTCCGACGGACGGATATCCGCCGGAGGCGGCGGACGATCCGATGCTGATGTTCAACCTCACGGACCAGGTGCGGGAGACGATCCAGCACACGCTCTACAAGCTGCTGGTGCAGAGGCGATCCGTGTTCTTCTGACCGGGGCCGCTGTCACGGGCCGACGGACGGAGTCCGGAGCGGTCGTCGGAAGCCTGCGGAGCAGTGCGAGGGCGACGGACAAGAGGGGCCAAGCTGCTGGTGCAGAGGCGATCCGTGTTCTTCTGACAGAGAAGCCGACGGCGGTCGGTGTTCTTCCGAGTCCGAGGATGAAGAACACCGACCGCCCGTGAGCTGCCGACCGCTACTTGTCTTCCTGGTGGTGGATGCCGAGGCCCGGGAGGATGTCCGGCAGGAGCGGCGGGATGGTGACGTCCCCCTGCTTGCCGGGCTTGCCGTCCTTGCCGTGGGTGGCGCCGGACGGGCTGGAGCTCTCGCCGGAGGGCGGCTCGAGCAGGCCCGTGCCGCCGAGGAGCCCCTCGTGCTCGGTGCGGGCGCTGGGCGAGGACTGGCCGGGGTGGCTCTCGGGGTGCTTGCCGTCGGCCGTGGAGGGGGACTGGCGGGCGGGCGCGGAGTGGCCCGCGCTGCCCGGAGCGCCGTGCGGGGAGGATTCGCCCCGGCCCGGGGTGCCGTGCTTGTCCTGCGGGGTGTGCAGCAGGGACTGCAGCGGCGCCACCTCATGGTCTATGGCGTCGAAGACCGAGCTCACCTGGTCGCGCACGTCGGTGAGTTGGACGGGCAGCTTCTCGCGGAGCTTCCCCCAGCTGTCGCGGTGGGAGGCGGCGAAGGTCGACAGCAGCCGCATCGGGCCGAGCGAGCCGTCCCGCTCGTAGACCCCGTGGAGCAGCCGGTGGGCCTCGGCGGCGTCGTGCCGCATGCCGGCGAGGGTCTTGCGGATCTCGGCCAGGGACTCGTGGTCGAGATGGCCCGTGCGGGCCCGTTCCATCAGCCGGCGGACCTCCTGGAACCGGGTGGACGCCTGGTCCAGGTAGAGCCCGCCCTTGGCCGAATCGCCCTGCGCCATGTCGAGCTTGAGGTCTTCCATGCCGCGCTTCAGCCCGTACAGCGTGTCGCCGGGGAGGGCGTTGGTACTGGCCGCGGCCACGCCGCCGAAGGCGCCCGCGGCCACGCCCACGGTCAGGCCGCCCGCCGCGATGCCCTTGGTCCAGCGCGAGCGCGGCTTGAGCCGGCCCAGCGGACTGGCCCGGTGGGCGCCCCGGCCGGGTGCCGTGCCCGCACGGGGCTCCGGGACCGCGGCGGAGCCCGAGGCGAACTGGCTCTCCATGGCGGCGATCAGCTGCGCCCGCTGGACGGTCCTCACCTCGGGGTCCAGCTCGGGCGCCGGCAGCGCGGCGAGCCCGCTCGCCAGCGCCAGCAGCTTGCCCTGCTCGGCGTCGTCCGCCGATGGGCCGGGCCGTGCGGCCGCCGCGCCCTGGAGTTCCTGGTCCTCCAGGGCCTGGGCGAAGGCGTTCGCCCGCCGGTGCGCCGAAACGTTCGCGATCACAGGCGGCACCTCCTCTCGTCATGACGGTCGACTCCCTTGGACACCTGAAGGGTTGCACGCCATGAGGGCATCCACTCGAACGAGTGAGTAGACAAGAGCTTGGCGCGACCTCGGGGAGTCTGCATCCCGGACAACGAGCGGCGCGGCAGTCGGGTTACGCGGGCGGTCCGAGCTGCCCGCCGGTGAGTGAAAAGGGGCACGGAATCAGCGGGCGTCGTCCGGCAGCAGCCTCGCGAGCGTCCGGACGGCGCGGTACTGGAGGGTCTTGATGGCGCCCTCGTTCTTGCCCATGACGCGGGCGGTCTCGGCGACCGAAAGTCCTTGGAGGAAGCGCAGGGTGACGCATTCCTGCTGCTGTGGATTGAGCTTGCGGACCGCCTCCAGGAGCGCGGCGTTGGAGAGGGATTCCAGCACCGAGTCCTCGGGGCTGCGCTCCACCTCGTTGGCGTCGAGCATCTCGCCCGTGGTCACCTCGAGCCGGAAGCGCGACGACTTGAAGTGGTCGGCGACCAGGTTCCGCGCGATGGTCACCAGCCAGGCCCCGAAGTCGCGGCCCTGCCAGGTGAAGGTGCCGATCCGGCGCAGCGCGCGCAGGAACGTCTCGCTGGTGAGGTCCTCGGCCGTGGCCCGGCCGCCCACCCGGTAGTAGATGTAGCGGTAGACGGTGTCGGCGTACTGGTCGTAGAGCCGGCCGAAGGCCTCGGCCTCGCCGGCCTGGGCCCGCTCGACGAGGTCCAGCATGCGGGCGCTGTCGCTGTCGGCGCTCGGGCGCCGGGTGGTGGTGGGCGCGCCGCCGGCGGCCCGGGGGGCGGCGCCGGTGCCGCGACGGGCGCGTCTGCCCACCGCCGCGCTGCCCTCGGCGAGGGCGTAGCAGGGGCCGGCCGGGCCGCCTCCTACGGCAGGGGTCAGCGTGGCGAAGGCGGGGACGGCGTACGCGGTGGGGACGAAGCCGCGCAGACGGTCGAGGACCGCCGCGCGCAGCGTAGCCAGGCCCGAGGCGTCAACCCCGACGTGTGGGTACACGGGACTCCCAGAGGCAGAGCTTCCATCACGAGCAGTGCGGGACCGTTCACTCGTCGTAGGGACAAGTGGGTACCGGTTTGCGTCTGAGGAGAATAACCCTTCGTACAGGCAGCGCTACACCCAGTTGCTTAAATCATCGATTCCGTGCGTTCTTCTTACGGTTGTCGCTCGCTCAAATATCGAACTCAGAACGGAAGTTGACCGGATTTGCCGATGGTGTGGTCGATTGGGCAGCGTGTTGTGGCAATCCGGACACGGGAGGACTGCCGGTGGGCGGACACGGGTATGACAAACGGATTGCCTGTGCGATGGATTCGGTTACGCCGCGTGGTGAGCAGGCGCGCCGGAGAGTCGCCCGAAGCGGTGATGGCACAAGGGTGACGCGCGCCGGTGTCAGCGGCGGCGGCGCTGGATCGCGGCCGCCGCGGCCGCGCCGCCCGCGAGGGCGCCGAGGCCCGCCGCGGCGGGAATGCCGATCTTGGCCGCCTTGCGGCCGGTGCGGTAGTCGCGCAGCCGCCAGCCCTGTTCCCGGGCGTGCTTGCGCAGCCGGCTGTCGGGGTTGACCGCGTAGGGATATCCGACGATCGACAGCATCGGGATGTCGTTGGCCGAGTCGCTGTAGGCCGCGCAGCGGGACAGCTCCAGCCCCTCGGCCGCCGCCAGCGCCCGTACCGCCTCGGCCTTCGCGGGGCCGTGCAGCAGCTCGCCGACCAGCTTGCCGGTGTAGATGCCGCCGACCGACTCGGCGACCGTGCCCAGCGCGCCGGTCAGGCCCAGCCGGCGGGCGATGATCGTCGCGGTCTCGACCGGGGCGGCGGTGACCAGCCACACCTTCTGCCCGGCGTCGAGGTGCGCCTGGGCGAGCGCGCGGGTGCCGGGCCAGATGCGCTCGGCCATGTACTCGTCGTAGATGTCCTCGCCGATGGTCATCAGCTCGGAGACGCGGTGGCCCTTGACGATCGACAGGACGCTGTCGCGGGCCTCCTGCATGTGCTCGGGGTCCTCGATGCCGGCGAGCCGGAACCAGGTCTGCTGCCAGGCGAAGCGGGCGAGCTCGCGTTTGCCGAAGAACTGCCGCTTGTACAGGCCGCGGCCGAAGTGGTAGATCGCGGCGCCCTGCATGATCGTGTTGTCGAGGTCGAAGAAGGCCGCGGCCTTCTCGTCGCCGACGACGGGGAAGTCGGGTTCGGCGGGCGGGCCGGGCGCGTCGAGCGCGTCTTCGTTCTCCTGCGCGGACTTGCGGGCCGCCTCCGCGGCGGCCTCGCCCGCGAGCACGCTGCGGGCGGTGGCGGAGCGCCGGCGCGGCAGCAGCCATCCAGTGAGCCATCCGAGTGCGGCCATGCGGCGAGCATAGCCAGTTTGTTCGGGGTAACCGGAAGGCGGGACGGTGCGATGGCGTGAACACTCCGCGGCGGTGCGGTGGCCCGGTGTCCGGCGGCGGCCGCGCCGAGGGCGGCCCCGCAGGGCCTCAGGCGGTGAGCGCCTTGCGCAGCCGGTCGGGGTTCACCCGCCAGAAGTCGTGCTGGGCGCCGTCGATGAGGACGACCGGGATCTGCTCCCAGTACTTGCGGTGGAGCTCCTCGTCCTGGGTGATGTCCTTCGTCTCCCAGGGCGTGCCGAGCTCGCCGCAGACCTGGGCGACCACGGCCTCGGCGGCCTCGCAGAGGTGGCAGTCGGGCTTGCCGATCAGGGTGACCGTGCGATCGGCGGGGTTCTTGCGGGCGCGACGTGACAGAAGGGGCATGGGAGTCATTGTGCGCGATCGCGCGGGGCGGAATGGGTGCCTGAGTCGACTACCATCGTGGGCGTTTTGTTCCCATGAAGTGGCGGCTGGGTGGCAGCCGAGTGGCAGCGCGGTGAGGAGTGAGCGTCCGTGTCCCCGTCGACGCGCCCCTGGGGCTCATGTGGCCCCTGTGACGGTCGCGGCGGCAGCGGGGATGGTTCCCGGATCCGGGCGATTCACCGCGTGACGCCGGTCACTTTGACCGGACAAACCGGACACCATCTTTGTGCACGCGTTCACAAAGGCATAGCCTGCGTTCGACAGGGCGGTTCTGGGACAAGGCGCTGCCCGCAGCCCCGCTCTACCCGCAGGAGCACCGTGGCAACTGGCCGAACTCACCGACCGGCGACCCGAAGCCGAGGGATCCCCGAGGCCACCGTCGCCCGGCTACCGCTGTATCTGCGTGCGCTGACCGCGCTCTCCGAGCGTTCGGTCCCCACGGTCTCCTCCGAGGAGCTCGCGAGCGCGGCGGGAGTCAATTCCGCCAAGCTCCGCAAGGACTTCAGCTACCTCGGCTCGTACGGCACCCGTGGTGTCGGCTACGACGTCGAGTACCTCGTCTACCAGATCTCCCGCGAGCTCGGCCTGACCCAGGACTGGCCGGTCGTCATCGTCGGCATCGGCAACCTCGGCGCCGCCCTGGCCAACTACGGCGGCTTCGCCTCCCGCGGCTTCCGGGTGGCCGCCCTGATCGACGCCGACCCCGCGATGGCCGGCAAGCCGGTCGCCGGGCTGCCCGTGCGGCACACCGACGACCTCGAATCGATCATCAGCGAGAACGGCGTCTCCATCGGCGTCATCGCGACCCCGGCCGGCGCCGCGCAGCAGGTCTGCGACCGGCTCGTCGCCGCCGGGATCACCTCCATCCTGAACTTCGCCCCCACGGTGCTCTCTGTTCCGGACGGGGTCGACGTGCGTAAGGTCGATCTGTCCATCGAACTGCAGATCCTGGCCTTCCACGAGCAGCGCAAGGCCGGCGAGGAGAGCGCGCAGGGCACCTCCGCGACCCCGCCCCGCCCGGGCGGCGCCGCGGCCCGCGCGGCCGCCGGCGGGGTCGCGCCCGCCCCCGGAAAGGGACCGGACGGGGACGTCCCCGCCGTGATGCCGGCATGAACGTGACGTCGGAACGCCCGGATCGACAGGGGGGACGAGCATGAGCCTTCTCGTCGTCGGTCTCAGCCACCGCAGTGCGCCGGTGAGCGTGCTCGAGCGCGCCGCGCTCGCCCGCGAGACGCAGGCCCGGCTGGTGCACGACACGCTGGCCGCGGAGCCCGCCACCGAGGCGGCCGTCCTGGCCACCTGCAACCGCATCGAGCTCTACGCCGACGTGGACAAGTTCCACGCCGGTGTGGCCGAGCTGTCCACGCTGCTCGCCCGGCACACGGGCGTGCCGCTGGAGGAGCTCACTCCGTATCTCTACGTGCACTACGAGGACCGGGCCGTCCACCACCTCTTCTCGGTGGCCTGCGGCCTGGACTCCATGGTCGTCGGCGAAGGCCAGATCCTCGGCCAGATCAAGGACGCCCTCGCGCTCGGCCAGGAGCTGCACACCGCCGGGCGGCTGCTGAACGACCTGTTCCAGCAGGCGCTGCGGGTGGGTAAGCGCGCCCACAGCGAGACCGGGATCGACAAGGCCGGCCAGTCGCTGGTCACCTTCGGCCTGGAGCGTCTCGCCTGCGGTGTGCCGGTGGCCGACTGGGTCGCGGGCAAGCGCGCCCTCGTCATCGGCGCCGGCTCCATGTCCTCGCTCGCGGCGGCGACGCTCGCGCGCGCCGGCGCGGCGCACGTGGCCGTCGCGAACCGCACGGTGGAACGGGCGGAGCGGCTGGCCCGGATCCTCACCGAGCCGGGCGCGCCCGGTGCGGTCACCGCGTCGGCGGTGAAGATGGCGGCCGTACCGGACGAGCTGGCGCTCGCGGACATCGTGGTGTCCTGCACGGGGGCGACCGGCCTCGTGCTGACCGTGGACGTCATACAGAACGCGCTGGCCACCCGTCCGGCCGCGGCCCCCTCGACGGGCGCGGGCACGGTCGCCGGCACCGGTGCGGACGTCCGTCTGGCCCTGCTCGACCTCGCCATGCCGCGCGACGTCGACGCCGCCGTCCACCGTCTGGAGGGCGCCCGGCTCGTCGACATCGAGACGCTCGCCGAGGCCTCCGCGGACGCGCCCATGGCGGCCGACGTCGACCAGGTGCGCTCGATCGTCTCCGACGAGGTGGCCGCCTTCGGCGCCGCCCAGCGGGCCGCGCACATCACGCCCACCGTGGTCGCGCTGCGCGCCATGGCGGCGGACGTCGTGGCCGGCGAGATGGCGCGGCTGGACGGACGGCTCCCCGGGCTGGACGACAAGCAACGCGCGGAGATCACCCAGACGGTGCGCCGCGTCGTCGACAAGCTGCTGCACGCGCCGACCGTGCGGGTCAAGGAGCTGGCCTCCACCCCCGGCGGCGCCGGCTACGCCGACGCGCTGCGCGAACTCTTCGACCTCGACCCGCAGGCGGTGGCGGCCGTCAGCCGGGCGGACACACGTGCCGACAGGCACACCACAGCACGGGAGCCGGCATGAACGACGGCATGAACAACACACAGGGGCGTCCGCTGCGCCTCGGCACACGCCGCAGCAAGCTGGCCATGGCGCAGTCCGGCCAGGTGGCCGAGGCCGTGCGGAAGCTGACCGGGCGCCCGGTCGAGCTGGTCGAGATCACGACGTACGGCGACGTCTCGCGCGAGGCCCTCGCGCAGATCGGCGGCACCGGCGTCTTCGTCTCCGCGCTGCGCGACGCGCTGCTCGCGGGGGAGATCGACTTCGCCGTGCACTCGCTGAAGGACCTGCCGACGACGCAGCCCGACGAGCTCGTCCTCGCCGCGATCCCGGTCCGCGAGGACCCGCGCGACGTGCTGGTCGCCCGCGACGGGCTGACCTTCGAGCAGCTGCCCGACGGCGCGCGCATCGGCACGGGCTCCCCGCGCCGCATGGCGCAGCTGAACGCCTGGGCGCGGGAGGCCGGCCGTGCGATCGAGACGGTGCCCGTCCGCGGCAACGTCGACACCCGCCTCGGCTTCGTCTCCGGCGGCGAGCTGGACGCCGTGGTGCTGGCCGCCGCGGGTCTGGCCCGCATCGGCCGGAGCGCCGAGGTCACCGAGTTCCTGTCCACGGACCAGGTTCTGCCCGCCCCCGGCCAGGGGGCCCTGGCGATCGAGTGCGCCGCGACCAACGCACCGCTCGCCGCCGCGCTCGCCGAGCTCGACGACCCGCACACCCGGGCCGCCGTGACCGCCGAGCGTTCCCTGCTCGCCGCCCTGGAGGCCGGCTGCTCCGCACCCGTGGGTGCGCTGGCCGACGTCCTGGTCAGTGAGCAGGTTGTCACCGAAATGCGCCTGCGCGGCGTCGTCGGCACCACCGACGGCTCGACGCTGGTGCAGCTGTCCACCACCGGTCCCGTGCCGGCGTCCGGCGACGAAGCCGCGGCCCTCGGCCGTGAGCTCGCCGCAGCGATGCTCGACAAGGGTGCGGCCGGTCTTATGGGGGAGCGAGCACATTGAACCCCACCGCCCCTAACCACCCCGCGCCCGGGCACGTCACCTTCCTCGGTGCCGGTCCAGGAGACCCGGGACTGCTGACGCTGCGCGCCGTGGAGGCCCTGGCGGCCGCGGACGTCCTGATCGCAGATCCGCAGGTGCTCGACGTGGTGCGCGCGCACGCGCGCGCCACTGTGGACATGCCTGCACTGACGGTTACTGACGAGTCGTCAAAGGCCGCCGACGTCCCTGTCCTTCGGGACGCGGCCAATCTTGTCATGTCGTCCGCGCGCTCCGGCAAGCGGGTCGTCCGTGCGGTGCTCGGCGATCCCGGGCTGGACGGCGACGCCTCCGAGGAGATGCTGGCCTGCGCCGGTGAGGGCATCACCTTCGAGGTCGTGCCGGGCATCGCCACCGCGGTCGGCGTGCCGGCCTACGCCGGTGTGCCGCTGCGCGACGGCCAGGGCGGCGACGTGCGGTTCGTCGACGCCCGTACCGCCTCCGCCACCTGCTGGGCCGAGGTCGGCGCCAGCGAGGTCACCGCGGTCGTCTCCACCACGCTCGACTCGGTCGTCGCGGCCGCCGGCGAGCTGGTGTCGGCCGGCCGCAAGCCGGAGACGCCGCTGAGCGTCACCGTGGCCGGCACGACCACGCGCCAGCGCACCTGGACCGCCACCCTGGGCACGGTCGCCCAGGTGCTCAAGGCGGCCAAGGTGCTGCCGTCGGCGGACGGCGCGCAGCCCGTCATAGCCGTGGTCGGCGAGCGCAGCGCGGCCCCGGTGCGCGACCGGCTCTCGTGGTTCGAGTCCAAGCCGCTCTTCGGCTGGAACGTGCTCGTGCCGCGCACCAAGGAGCAGGCCGCCTCGCTCTCCGACCAGCTCCGTTCGTACGGCGCCGTGCCGCACGAGGTGCCGACCATCGCCGTCGAGCCGCCGCGCACCCCGCAGCAGATGGAGCGCGCGGTCAAGGGCCTGGTCACCGGCCGCTACGAGTGGATCGCCTTCACCTCGGTCAACGCGGTCAAGGCGGTGCGCGAGAAGTTCGAGGAGTACGGGCTCGACGCCCGCGCCTTCGCCGGCATCAAGGTCGCCGCGGTCGGCGAGCAGACCGCCAAGTCGCTCGTCGAGTTCGGCGTGAAGCCGGACCTGGTGCCCAGCGGCGAGCAGTCGGCCGCCGGCCTGCTGGAGGACTGGCCGCCCTACGACCCGGTCTTCGACCCGATCGACCGGGTGTTCCTGCCGCGCGCCGACATCGCCACCGAGACCCTGGTCGCGGGCCTGATCGAGCTGGGCTGGGAGGTCGACGACGTCACGGCGTACCGCACCGTGCGCGCCTCGCCGCCGCCGGCCGAGACCCGGGAGGCGATCAAGGGCGGCGGGTTCGACGCCGTGCTCTTCACCTCCTCCTCGACGGTGCGGAACTTGGTCGGCATCGCCGGCAAGCCCCACAATGTGACGGTCATCGCCTGCATCGGCCCCGCCACCGCGAAGACCGCGGAGGAGCACGGCCTGCGGGTGGACGTGCTGTCGCCCGAGCCCTCGGTGCACAAGCTGGCCGAGGCGCTCGCGGAGTTCGGCGCGGCCCGGCGCGACGCGGCCCTGGAGGCCGGCGACCCGGTCACCCGCCCGAGCGAGCGGCGGCCCGGATCACGCAGAAGGGCACGCAGTTGAGCATCACGTACGGAACGTTCCCCGGGGCCCGGCCCCGGCGGCTGCGCACAACCCCGGCCATGCGCCGCATGGTCGCGGAGACCGCGCTGCACCCGGCCGATCTGATCCTTCCCGCCTTCGTGCGGGAGGGCGTCGCCGAGCCGGTGCCGATCTCCGCCATGCCGGGGGTCGTCCAGCACACCCGTGACACCCTGCGGAAGGCGGCCGTCGAGGCGCTGGAGGCGGGCGTCGCCGGGATCATGCTGTTCGGTGTGCCCGAGGACGCCAAGAAGGACGCCCTCGGCACCGCCGGCACCGACCCCGACGGCATCCTCCAGGTCGCCATCCGGGACGTGAAGGCCGAGGTCGGCGACGAGCTCGTCATCATGTCCGACCTGTGCCTGGACGAGTACACCGACCACGGCCACTGCGGCGTCCTGGACGCCGAGGGCCGGGTGGACAACGACGCGACGCTGGAGCGCTACGCCGAGATGGCGCAGGTCCAGGCCGACGCGGGCGTCCACGTCGTGGGTCCGAGCGGCATGATGGACGGCCAGATCGGCGTCATCCGCGACGCCCTGGACCAGACGCACCACGAGGACGTCGCGGTCCTCGCCTACACCGTGAAGTACGCCTCGGCGTTCTACGGCCCCTTCCGGGAGGCCATCGGCTCCTCGCTCCAGGGCGACCGCAAGACCTACCAGCAGGACCCGGCCAACGCCCGGGAGTCGCTGCGGGAGCTGGCGCTCGACCTCGCGGAGGGCGCCGACATGGTGATGGTCAAGCCGGCCCTGCCCTACCTGGACATCCTGCACCGGGTCGCGGAGGCCGTGGACGTGCCGGTCGCGGCGTACCAGATCTCGGGTGAGTACGCGATGGTCGAGGCCGCCGCGGCCAACGGCTGGATCGACCGCGACCGCGCCATCATGGAGACGCTCACCGGCATCAAGCGCGCCGGGGCGAACATGATCCTCACGTACTGGGCGACCGAGGTCGCGCGGCAGCTCTGAGCCTGTCCGGCGGATCTTCACCTGGGCCGCGGCGCGGTCCGGTACCGCCGGGACAGGCTCCGGCCGGCCGGTTCTTCGCGAACGGCGGCGCTCCCCGCAGGGGTGAGCGCCGCCGTTCGTCGTATTCGCGTCGTGTGTCAGCCTTCGCCACCCCGCGCCACCCACACCGGTCGAGTCTCGCCGAAATGAGTGACCCGTGGCACCGACCGGCCAACCATGACTACCGTGTGTGTCAGGCTGCTCACTCTACGGAGGCGTGCATGAATCAGGACCCCGAACTCACGGACGACTGGGAGTACACGCTTCAGGTGCCCTCCGACCCCATGGCCCCGTGCATCGCCCGGCGCACGCTGCGGACCATCTTCGAGGAACACGGCTTCCTCGAACTGGCCGACGTCGCCGAACTGCTGACGTCGGAGCTGGTCACCAACGCCTACCGCTACTCCGACGGCCCCGCCTCGGTACGCGTCAAGCGCGACGGCGACCGGGTCCGGGTGGCCGTGTGGGACACCAACCCCCGGCTGCCCGCCCTCGACGGCGTCGCCCTCCCGGACGCCGAGGCCGAAGCCGAACAGGGCCGCGGGCTGGGACTCGTCCAGTGGTGCGCCGACAGCTGGGGCGGCTTCGCCCTGCGCGACCAGCCCCAGGGACTCGTCGGCAAACTGATCTGGTTCGAACTGGGCGCGCAAAAGGGCCCTTCCCCCTGCGGGAAGGGCCCCATGGCCTAGCGCGGGAGCGGTCAGAGGCGCTCGGGCGTGCGGATGCCGAGCAGCGCCATGCCCTGCCGCAGCGTGCGGGCCGTCAGGTCGCACAGGAAGAGACGGTTCTCGACGAGCTCCGGCGACTCGGCGCGCAGCACCGGGCACTGGTCGTAGAAGGCCGTGTACAGCGAGGCCAGCTGGTAGAGGTAACCGGCCAGCTTGTGCGGCGCGTACTCCCCGGCCGCCTCCGCCACCGTCGCCGCGAACTGGTCCAGGTGCAGACCCAGGGCACGCTCGGCCGGCGCCAGCGCCAGCTCCGGGTGCGCGACCGGGCCGGCCTCGCCCGCCTTCCGCAGGATCGACTGGATACGGGCGAACGCGTACTGGAGGTAGACCGAGGTGTCACCGTTGAGGGACACCATCTGGTCCAGGTCGAACTTGTAGTCGCGGGCCGCCGAGGTCGACAGGTCCGCGTACTTCACCGCGCCGATGCCCACCTGGGCACCGCGCTCGGCGATCTCCTCCTCGCTCAGGTCCCGGGCCTTCTCCCGGACGATCGCCGACGCCCGGGAGATCGCCTCGTCCAGCAGGTCGACCAGCCGGACCGTCTCGCCCTCACGCGTCTTGAACGGCTTGCCGTCCTTGCCCAGCACCGTGCCGAAGCCCAGCTGCACGGCCGAGACCTCGTCGGTCAGCCAGCCGGCCCGGCGGGCCGTCTCGAAGACCATCTTGAAGTGCAGCGACTGCCGGGTGTCCACCACGTACAGCAGGGTGTCGGCCTTGAGGTTGAAGACCCGGTCGCGGATCGCCGAGAGGTCCGTCGCGGCATAGCCGAAGCCACCGTCGGACTTCTGCACGATCAGCGGGACCGGCTTGCCCTCCGGGCCCTTCACGTCGTCGAAGAACACGCACAGCGCGCCCTCGGAGCGGACGGCCACGCCCGACTCCTCCAGCAGCCGGCAGGTCTCCGCGAGCATGTCGTTGTAACCGGACTCGCCGACGATGTCCTCGTCGCGGATCTCCACGTCCAGCTTGTCGAAGACCGAGTAGAAGTAGATCTTCGACTCGTCGACGAACTTCTGCCACAGCGCGAGCGTCTCCGCGTCGCCCGCCTGGAGGTCGACCACCCGGCGCCGGGCCCGCGTCTTGAACTCCTCGTCCGAGTCGAAGAGCGCGCGCGAGGCCTTGTACAGCCGGTTCAGGTTCGACATGGCCTCCTCGCCGGAGGTCTCCCCGGCCCGGTGGTCCAGCTCGTGCGGGTGCTCGATCAGATACTGGATGAGCATGCCGAACTGGGTGCCCCAGTCGCCGATGTGGTGACGGCTGACCACCTTCTCGCCGGTGAACTCCAGCAGCCGGACGACCGAGTTGCCGATCACCGTGTTCCGCAGGTGGCCGACGTGCATCTCCTTGGCCACATTCGGCTGCGCCCAGTCGATCACCGTGGTGCCCGGGTCCTCCTTGAAGGGCACGCCCAGGCGCTCGTCCGCCGCGCGGGCCGCGAGCGTCCCGGTGATCGCCCGGTCGGCGACCGTGATGTTCAGGAAGCCGGGGCCGGAGACCTCGACCTCACCGATCAGCTCACCGGCCGGCAGCCCCGCCACGACCTTGCCCGCCAGCTCCCGCGGGTTGGCCCCCAGCTTCTTCGCCAGCGCCAGCATGCCGTTGGCCTGGAAGTCCGCCCGGTCGCTCCGTCGCAGCAGCGGGTCGACGACACCGGCCTCCGGCAGGGCTGCCGAGACGGCGTCCGCGATGCGCTGGTCGAGCGAGGAAGCGAGGGAGGGAACCGAAGCCATGGGATGGGTGCCATTCCGGTAGGCGGCGTTTTCGACACCCCGAGTATCCCATGCGTGTACCACAGCCCCGGCGGCAATTACGGCCCGCCCGGGCAACCCCGGACGCACGCCCGCCGTCTGGGAGAATGGTCATGCCAGGACCGTAAGGAAGGAAGTGCCGTGGCTCAGGCTCAGAGCACCGAGGCCGACTGGGTCTCCCGTTTTGCCGACGAGGTCATCGCCGAGGCGGAGCGCCGCGCTCCCGGCAAACCGATCGTCGTCGCCTCGGGCCTGTCGCCCTCCGGCCCGATCCACCTCGGCAACCTGCGCGAGGTCATGACCCCGCACCTGGTCGCCGACGAGATCCGCCGCCGCGGTCACCAGGTCCGCCACGTGCTGTCCTGGGACGACTACGACCGCTACCGCAAGGTCCCGGGCGGCGTCCCCGGCATCGACGAGTCCTGGGCCGAGCACATCGGCAAGCCCCTGACCTCGGTGCCCGCCCCCGCCGGCTCGGCGTACCCGAACTGGGCCGAGCACTTCAAGGCCGCCATGGTCGCCTCGCTCGCCGAGCTCGGCATCGAGTACGACCCCATCAGCCAGACCGAGCAGTACACCTCCGGCGTCTACCGCGAGCAGATCCTGCACGCGATGAAGCACCGCGCCGACATCGACGCGATCCTCGACCAGTACCGGACGAAGGACAAGGCCACCGGCCAGCCCAAGGCCAAGGGCAAGCAGCAGCAGAAGCCCGTCGACGAGGCCGAGCTGGAGGCCGCCGAGGGCTCCGGCGCCGCCGCCGAGGACGACGGCAGCGCGGGCGCCGCCGGCTACTTCCCGTACAAGCCCTACTGCGCGGCCTGCGAACGCGACCTCACCACCGTCACCGCCTACGACGACGAGACCACCGAGCTCGCCTACACCTGCGTCTGCGGCCACACCGAGACCGTCCTGCTCAGCGAGTTCAACCGCGGCAAGCTGGTCTGGAAGGTCGACTGGCCGATGCGCTGGGCCTACGAAGGCGTGATCTTCGAGCCCTCCGGCGTCGACCACTCCTCGCCCGGCTCCTCCTTCGTCGTCGGCGGCCAGATCGTCCGCAAGATCTTCGGCGGCGAACAGCCCATCGGCCCCATGTACGCCTTCGTCGGCATCAGCGGCATGGCCAAGATGTCCTCCTCCAAGGGCGGCGTCCCCACCCCCGGCGACGCACTGAAGATCATGGAAGCGCCGCTGCTGCGCTGGCTCTACGCCCGCCGCAAGCCCAACCAGTCCTTCAAGATCGCCTTCGACCAGGAGATCCAGCGCCTCTACGACGAGTGGGACAAGCTGGAGGCCAAGGT
>NZ_JBFAPH010000092.1:0-19473 GCF_040675635.1 Streptomyces sp. NPDC049577 | reverse complement strand
AAAAAGCGCCGTTTCTCGGTCGACGGCGCCGTGCGACTCAGCCATTGTTAGCGGCGCCCAAAACCCCCGACAAGACTGTGACCTACGACCCCACAACGTAGAAAACCCCGGGCACTTCATCCATGGCCGGTTTCCCCGCGAACGCTCGTCACGAAAGAAGGGCGTAGGTGACGCGGGCCATATGCCCCGCCTCACATCCGAGGGCCCGTTCGTTCACGATGCGCAGACGCTCGTACGCAAGACGCACCGCTGTTTTTGAGCCATCCGCCACCGCCGCTGAGAAAACGCCTGGACGCCGCACAGACACCGGGTGATAGCTTGTCGGCTCCCCCCACGAATCCTGGCCGTCACGCCTGCTTGCAAGGCGTCATGAAGCGCAAGGAATCCTCGTGGCTACACGCATGCCGAAAAGCATGATCCCCGGCATCCTCGCCGCCGTCTCGCTCTTCGCGGGCGGCCTCGCCGTCGGCACCGCGACCGCGGCCCCGGGCGCCGACGGTGATCCGCCTTACGCCGTGGAGACGTTCGACTACCCCAACGCCGCCAAGATCCTTAAGGAACGCGGTATCGACCTGCGCAAGGGAGACGGTCACATTCTGCTGACCGACTGCGGCTCCCCCAACGACTTCCAGCTGGTCGGGAAGCAGGGCAATCAAGGCCCGTACTGCTTCAAGGTGACCGGCAGCGGCAGGAGCGGCTTCCTCTCGCTCGGTCTCACGGACACCTTCGCCGTCGTGACCGGGGACCACGCCCTTCAGGCCGGCGTCGTCGTCGACGGCAGGACGACGTCGACCGTTGACATCGCCAAGAACAGCCACAAGGTGATCGACGCCGGCACCACTGCCGCCGTGCTCGAACTGCGCGTCGCCGGCTGATCCGGCCCGCTCACGTCACCGCACTACTACCCACTGACACAGGAGGATCCAACCGTGCCCACCAGACGTCCGCGCCTCCCTTGGGTGGCGGGCCTCGCCGCGACGGCGGTGGCCGCCGGCCTGCTGACCGCCGCCCCCGCCGGCGCCGTCGCGGGCCCGCCCGTACCCGGCAACTCCAACCTGATCGTGGCGAAGCTCAACATCGGCGACGGCCGGCGCAGCTGCTCCGCGACGATCATCGAGAAGCAGTGGCTGGCCTCCGCGACCAGCTGTTTCGCCGACAACCCCGCCACCGGACTGGACGTCCCTGCGGGACCGCCGAAGCTGAAGACGACCGCCACCGTCGGACACGCGGACCTGAACCAGCCGGGCAGCATCGTGGTGGACGTCGCGGAGATCGTCCCGCGGACCGACCGGGACCTGGCGCTGGTCCGGCTGGCCTCACCCCTCCCGGCCGCCGCCAAGACCATCCCGGCCTTCTTCCCCAAGCACGCGCCGACCGAGGGCCAGGAGCTGGAGGTCCACGGGTACGGCCGCACCAAGGACGAATGGGTGCCGGACCAGCTGCACTCCAACAAGTTCACCGTCGGCCAGGTCAACAACACGTCATTCAGTCTCACCGGCAAATCAGCCGACGCGGCCGTCTGCCAGGGCGATGCCGGCGGCCCCGCCGCACTGGACCGCATAGAGCTCGTCGGCATCATCAGCCAGTCCGGGCAGGCCGGCTGCTTCGGCTCCGACGAGACCCAGACCCGCAGGGATGCGGTCGCCACGCGCGTGGACGACATCAAGGGCTGGATCCAGTCCGTGACCTCCCGCACGCTCCTTTCCCGCTACAACTGGAAGGACGCGGCGTACACGGCATCCGGCCGGTTCACCGACAAGCCGGCCGCCAACGGCAAGGGCCGCATGGACCTCTTCGTCGTGTGGAAGGACGGCTCGGCAAGCATTTTCAAGGCTGCCGACAACGACGACCTCCAGCACCCCTTCGTCTCCGAGTACAAGATCGCCCAACCCGGCAGTATCTGGAAGGACACGCGGGCGATCACCGGTGCGCGGTTCACGGACAGCGGCATCGACGGCCTCATCGTGCGCTGGGCCGACGGCAAGCTCTCGAAGTTCGAGCATTTCGACGGGTACGACGCAAAGAACGAGACCGTTCTCGGCGCGTCCGGCAGCTACTGGAAGGGTGCGCGCCTGATCACCTCCGGGCGCTACACCGCGAACTCCCTGCGTGACGACATGCTCGTCCTCTGGGACGACGGCTCGACGACGCTGTACCACGACCTCGGTACCAACGGCATCGGCAAGCAGTCCCAGCTGTCGCCTCCCGGCTGGACCGAGGCCGCGCAGATCAGCTCGGGTGAGTTCACCGGCGGGAACACCGGTGATCTGGTCATCCTGTGGAAGGACGGCAACGCCTCCCTCTTCGGCAGCGTCAACGCTTCGGGCTACAGCCAGCGCCTCACCCTCAGGCCGGTCGGCTCCGCCTGGAAGAACGCACAGACACTGACCGTCGGCGGCTTCTCGAACCAGAACGAGCGCACCAACGACATTCTGATCGGCTGGGCGCCGGGGGCTCTGAGCTACTACCCCGGCGTCGATTACGCCGGAACGCACGGCGAAATCCAGCTCGCGGGCTGAGCACCTGGTACACGAAAAGCGCGGCACTCCGTGGGGAGTGCCGCGCTTTCTCCACTGCGCGCTGCTCTGCGATTGATCAGTACGCGGAGTTGACGTTGTCCATGGAGCCGTACTTGTCGGCCGCGTAGTTGCAGGAGGCGACGATGTTGGCGACCGGGTCCCAGATGTCCCAGGACGTGCCCTCGACGTGATACGCCTTGAACGTCGGGTCGATGATCTGCAGCAGACCCTTCGACGGCACACCGTTCACCGCGTTGACGTCCCAGTCGTTGATCGCCTTCGGGTTACCCGTCGACTCACGCATGATGTTGCGCTTGACGCCGTCGTAGGAACCGGGGATGCCCTTGGCGTGCATGATGTCCAGCGCCTGGGCGATCCAGCCCTCCAGATTGTCGCCATAGACCTTCGGCGCCGGAGCGGCAGGCTTGGCGGGAGCGGCCTTGACCGGCTTGCGGGCCTCCGAACGGGAAGCGGCAGCCTTGGCGGCGCGCTCCTTGTCCGCCTTCGCAGCGGCGTCGGCGTCGGCCTTCTTCTTCGCCTCGGCGTCCGCGGCGGCCTTCTTCACGGCAGCGGCCTCGGTCTTGCCCTGCGCGGCAGCGTCCGCGACAGCCTTGGTCAGCTCGTCCTGCTGCGTCGCACCGAACGACTCGGCATTCCAGGCAACGGTCTTCACCGGACGCGTCTCCGCAGCAGAGGCGGTGCCGGCCGAAACGGCGGCGAACGCAGCCGCCGCGATCGACGCGGCAGCGATACCGGTGGCGGAGATCTTGTGGGCCTTGGTCAGACGGGTATAACCGGAGTGGGTGGAGCGCATAACTGAGCTGAACCTCTTCCAATCGCGAACGTCGCAGTGGCCGTACCTGGCGCAAGAAAAAGCGCCGTTTCTCGGTCGACGGCGCCGTGCGACTCAGCCATTGTTAGCGGCGCCCAAAACCCCCGACAAGACTGTGACCTACGACCCCACAACGTAGAAAACCCCAGGACAAACATCCCGAAGCCCCCAAAAACGCGCACCGCTTATCACTAGCCGAGGGCGTATGTGACCCACGCCCTATGCCCCGCCTCACACCCGGCCGCATTCCTCCTCACGCCCTGCCATTGAGCGCATGCGATGCGCTGCGCGGGCCCCCCGGATATTCGGTCGATCACGGCGCTCGCCGCGTGCTACGACTGGCGAGCTCACCACAGACATCCCGGGAAGGAACCCGCATGGTGCTCGGAGACCTCGTAAAGCTGCGTGCCATGGAGCCGTCGGACGCCGAGGCGCTGTGGAGGTGGAACCACGACCCCGAGGTCATGCGCTGGATGTTCGACGACTACGCCCAGCCCCTGGCGCAGGTGCGGAAGCGGCTGGAGGAGATGCCGCCCAACGCGTACGGGGAGGTGCTGTACGGCGTCGAGGCCCTGGGCGACGGCAAGCTCATCGGTCTGGTCCGGCTGCGCGACGTCGAGCCGGAGAGGGGGCGCGCCGAGCTGGACATCTACATCGGCGAGAAGGACTACTGGGGTCGCGGGTACGCCACCGACGCCATGCGCACGATATGCCGCTACGGCTTCGACAAGATGCGCCTGCACAGGATCTCGCTGACCGTCGTCACCGAGAACCACGCCGCCGTCGGCGTCTACCGGAAGGTGGGCTTCACCGAGGAGGGGCGGCTGCGCGAGGCGTTCCGGCGTGACGGGAAGTGGTACGACCAGTTCACCATGGGGCTGCTGGAGGGGGAGCTCCGCTAGAACCACGGGCACGACGTCCGATCACCGCCGGTCCTCCGGCGGCAAGGTCACCACGATGGACGTATGACCAAGACGCTGAACGTTCTCGAGCGGCTCTTCGCGGCCGAGTCCGCGTATCTGGCGGCCGGCGGGCCGGGCCACGCGAGGTTCGACGACATGGCGGACTGCCTCACCCCCGATGTGGTCCTCCACCAGGCGAAGGGCCTCCCCTACGGAGGCGTGTACCGGGGCCCCGCCGGTGTCGAGCGGTTCATGGCGGAGATGAGCCGCCATTGGAGCGCCCTGGAGTTCCTGGAGCAGCGCTTCATGGTCGACGGGGCAGCGCGGTGGTCTTCAACCGGGGCACGCTGACCGCGCACGGCAACGGGCGCCGGCTGGAGACCTCGGTCATGCAGCTGTTCACGGTCCGCGACGGCCGGATCGCGGAGATCCGGCCGTTCTACTGGGACACCGCCGCCGTCACCCGCATCCTCGAACACGAGGTCCGCCAGGGCTGAGCGCACCGGAGGCCAGCCCTACCCCGGGTCGGGCGGGTAGCCGGATCGCCCGGGCGGCCGCGTCCGGACATGCTGGGACCGGCACGTACCGCTGTCTTCCCCATATTCCGACAGGAGTGGCCCATGCGTGAGCAGGAGCAGACAAGGCAGAGGTTTCGTTCTTCCGGGCGGCAGGGCGGCCGGTGCAGAACCTTACCGGCCGTGGTCGCGGTGGCCGTCGGCGTTGTGGCTGCGAGTGCCCTGGCGCCGGCCCCGGCCTCTGCCGCCACCAGGCAGGACACCGTCCGGCAGGGCCTGAACACGCTGGTGCGTTCCTATGGCGTGCCCGCCGCGCTGGCGAGCGTCAAGGACCGCGAAGGCCGCACCCGTACCTACACCGCGGGGCTCGGCGACCTGGCCACCGGCTCGGAAGTGCCCGCCCACGGTCAGGTGCGGATCGGCAGCAACACCAAGACGTTCACCGCGGTCCTCGTACTGCAACTGGTCGGTGAAGGGAGGATCGGTCTCGACGCCCCGGTCGACACCTATCTGCCAGGCCTCGTACGCGGAGAGGGGATCGACGGGCGCTGTATCACCGTCCGGCAGCTCCTCCAGCAGACCAGCGGACTTCCCGACTACGTCAAGCACCTCGGCGAGGACGTCCGGTACTACGCCCCTCGCGATCTCCTCGGCATCGCTCTCCGGCACAAGGCCGACTTCGCCCCCGGGACGGCGTGGGAATACAGCAACACGAACTACGTGCTGGCCGGCCTGATCGTCCAGAAGGTCACCGGACGCCCCTTGGCCGAGGAGATGGACCGGCGCATCATCAAGCGCATCGGGCTGCGCCACACCTACTTCCCCGCCCCGGGTGACGTCACCATCCGGGAACCGCACCCACGGGGCTACTCCCGGGATTCAGCAGGCGCGCCCCTGCGCGACGTCACGGAACTGGACCCCTCCTGGGGCTGGGCGGCAGGCCAGATGATCTCCACGAACTCCGACCTCAACCGGTTCTTCACCGCGCTCCTGGCCGGCCGCCTCCTTCCGGCAGCCCAGCTCGCCCAGATGCGCACCACCGTGCCCGCCGGACACCCCTTCGCCCCCGGCGCCCGCTACGGACTCGGGCTCGTGAGCACGCCGCTGTCGTGCGGCGGTGTCTCCTGGGGCCACGGCGGCAGCACCACGGGCTACGAGACCCGTGGCGGTGTCACCGACGAAGGCCGCGCCGCCAGCGTCGCGGTGACCATCCAGCCCACCGACCCGGCGGCCATGAAGCATGCCGAGCGTGTCGTGGACACGGCCCTGTGCCGCTGAACAGCACCGCTGAACAGCGCCTTCTAGCCGTCCAGGGCGAACGGGCCGCCCGCCGTGAACGCGTGCTTCGCGAAGCGTTCGCCGATGCGGCGGTGGCCCGCCGTGTCCGGGTGGAGCGCGTCCGGCAGGGGCAGTTCGGCGAAGTCCTCTTCGCCGTAGAGGGCGCGGCCGTCCAGGTAGTGGAGGTGTGGGTCTTCCTCCGCCCGCTGTGCCGTGAGACGGGAGAGCTCGTCCCGGATGGTGGTGAGCGTCAGCCGGGTGCGGTCCGACGGGTCGCCGAGGGCCTTGAAACGCAGGCCCTCGCCCGAGAAGTCCGGGGCGCCGGGGCCCGGCGTGTTCTCGTGGATGGGGCACAGGACCGGCGAGACGACCAGCAGCGGCGTGGTCGGGTGACCGTCGCGGACCGTGTCGAGGAAGCCGTGGACGGCGGGCGCGAAGGCGCGTAGCCGCATCAGGTCCAGGTTGACCAGATTGATGCCGATCTTGACGCTGATGAGGTCCGCGGGGGTGTCCCGCATGGCGCGTGCCGTGAACGGGTCGAGCAGGGCGTTGCCGCCGAAGCCCAGGTTGATCAGCTCGACGCCGCCGAGGGCGGCGACGAGCGCCGGCCAGGTCGCGGTCGGGCTGTCGGCGCTGGAGCCGTGGCTGATCGAACTGCCGTGGTGCAGCCAGACCTTGCGGCCGCGGTCCGGTACGGGCGCCACCGGGGCGTCGGTGCGCAGCGCGATCAGCTCGGTGACCTCGGACTGCGGCAGCCAGATCTCGACGTCCTTCTCCTTGGCGGGCAGTCCGGTGAACCGGACGGTGCCGGGCGGCCCGGGGCGGGCGCTCGTCGAGCCGGTGAGCATGTCGACGACGTGGACGTTGCCACCGGGCGCGCTCGCCCGCCCGGTCTGCCGGCCGTCGACGAGCAGGTCGTACGAGCCGTCCGGGCGGGCCGGGACGCCCTCGTAGACGGTCCTGGTGGCGAGCACGTCGAGTTCGACGGCGGTGGCCCGGGTGCGGAAGGCGAGCCGTACGCCGGAGGGCTGGGCCTCGACCGAGGCCAGGTACGGGTCGGGGAACTGCTTCCGCGCCCGGGCGGGCAGCCGGTGCGGCAGCACGCCGCGCGCGGTGTGCTCCACGTCGAGGGCGCCGCGCAGGATGCGGGAGTCGATGGGGGTGCTGGTCCAGCCCGTCAGGTCGTTCACATCGGTCACGTCGGTCACGTCGGCCTCCTCGCGTCCCACCCGTTCAACCCCGTTCAACGGGGCCACACCACCCTATCGGCGGGCCCCGCGGAACGGTCTCGGGCGGGTATCAGCAGCGGGATGTCCAGGTGTGGGAGCCGCCCTGGTCGTTCGCGCCCTGGTTGTACCCGACCTCCTGGCCGGGGGCGAGGCAGAGGGTGACGCGGCCCGTCAGCTCACGGCCCTGGTAGACCTTGACGTGGTCCTTGACGCCCGGCCCGGAGACGCCGTGGTTCGCCCACGACGAGTCGTGCTTGAACATGTCGCCCTCCCACCAGTGGTCGTCGCCGCTGTGCTCGATCTTCATGCCGTCGAAACTGGCGTTCGTCCAGACGCAGAAGTAGCCGCTGCGGCAGGGTGCCGAAGCCTCGGCGGCGGCCGTGGTGGCGAGGACGGCGCCGGCGGAGATCAGGCCGGCCGTGAGGAGAGCGGTGAGGCGCTTCATGAGTCTCCCTCGGGTGGTGGTCGGTCGAGCAGGGTGGTCGCTTCGGTGAGGGCGTGGGCGCGCAGCCGCCGCCACTCGGCGAGGTCGGCGCGGTGCCGGTCGCGGACCTCGGCGAGGCCGCGGTGGGTGTGGTCGGCTTCGGCCCGGAGGTTGTTGACGATCACGGACGCGCGGAACCAGCGGCGCTGGTCGCCGTAGAGCCGCTGCTGGGCGGCGGCCAGGCAGCCGTCGGTGTGGGCGCGGACGACGTAGCCGGTGGACAGGGTGACGGTGAGCTCGGCCGGGGGCCGGCCGAAGAGCGCGTCGGTGACGCGCTGTTGATCGGGGGCCGAGGGTGCGGTCTGCCCCGGCCGCGGGGGCGTGAGTCCCTGGCGGGTGAGGCAGGCGTCGGTCAGAAGCCGGGTGGCCGCCTTGATCACCTCGTCGGGAGCGGGCTGCCGCGGTTCCGGGGTCGAGCAACCGGTGAGGAGGAGCCCGGCCAGCAGTCCGGCGGCCGCTGCACGGGAGCGCATCCGCGGGGTCAGCCCGGCTCGCAGCCCATGGTGGTGTCACTGACACCGTCGAACTTCGTCGCCCAGGCGGTCCAGTTGTTGTCGTAGTCGTCCGGGCGGATGGCCCGGTAGAGGCAGACTCCGCCGCCTTGGTGGCTGATGGCGTAGACGGTGACGCGCGCGTGGGAGTCGAAGGAGTAGGCGTGCCGCTTCAGGCGGGCATCGGCCTCGCGGTAGCCGGGCGGGGTGTAGGCCCAGGCGCCGCCCGAGCCCATCTGGTTGGGCCCGGGCCAGAAGTACACCTGGCCGGGCGGTACGGCGCGCCCGTGCCTCGCCGGCGCCGTCGCGGCGGCGGGTACGGCGAGGGAGGCGGCGAGGACAGCCGCCAAGGCGGCCGTGACAACGGTGAGTTGGCGCATGCGGAAGGTCCCCGAGTGGCAGCGTTCGGCGTGGGCACCGTCACCCTTCCCATGGTTTGCTCGGGTACGCCCACTATCACCTGTAAAGGTGACTAACCCCTGTCCGCGGCGGCCTGGGCGAGCAGACCGGTCACGAGCACGCGGAGGCCCCGCGGGTAGGTGTCGCGTGCGGCCAGGACGGGCCACCGGACGCCGATGGCGGCCAGGCTGGGGACCCGGGAGGCGTCGAGGGCGGCGAAGGAGGCCTCGCGAACGACCGAGGACTCGGCGTCGGTGCGCCGGTGGGCCGAGTGTGCGCGGACGAGGATCTCGCCGACCGTGTAGTACCAGACATCACGGAAGACGTCGACGGCCTGGGCGGGGGTGCAGCCGCAGTCCCCGGCTCCGGCCACGATCGCCTCGACCATCCACAGCGCCGATTCGTCGAGCAGGCCGACGAACCCGTCGACGGTCAGGATCTCGGCGGCCCACGGCCAGGCCGCGAGCGCGTCGTGCATCGCGGTGGCGGACGCGACGATGCGCTCCCGCGGGTCGTCGGGCAGGTCCGGGCGTTCGATCTGCTCGATGTAGTGGTTGAGCAGGAGGACCAGCAGGTCCTCCTTGTTGCGGATGTGGTGGTACAGCGTCGTCGCCCCGACACCGATCTCCGCCGCGAGCCGGCGAATGGTCAGCTTCTCCCAGCCGTCACGGTCGATGAGCCGGCGCGCCGCCTGAAGGATCTGCGCGCGCGAGGTCAGGGGCGGCCGGCCGGTACGACCGTGCGATGCGGGTGGTCGGGGCATCGCCCCATCATGCCGTCCCGCCTCCGGCCACCGCGAAGCCGGTGCGGATTCCGCCTTGGGTGTTCCCGGCACCCCTCCTGGATGCTACTTTCGGAACATGTTCGAAAAGTTAGGGACGACGTCCGGGACGGAGTCCGCGGATGACGCATGATTCGATGACGCACCCATCGGTGACCCGCACTTCGGTGACCCGCACTTCGGCGACGCACGGTTCGACCGCACGCCCCGGGCTCACGCTGGCCGCGGTGGCCGTCGTGCAGTTCATGGTGTCGCTGGACCTGTCGGTCGTGAACGTCGGACTCCCCCGGATCGCCGCCGGCCTCGGCTTCACCGCGGCCGGCCTGACCTGGGTGATCCACGCCTACGCCCTGGCCTTCGGCGGGCTGCTCCTGCTGGGCGGCAAGGCCGCCGACCGGTACGGCCGCAAGCGGGTCCTGCTGTCCGGGCTCGGTCTCTTCGGGCTCGCCTCGCTCGCCGGCGGCTTCGCCCAGGCACCCGGCCATCTCGTCACGGCCCGCGCCGTCCAGGGCATCGGGGCCGCCGCGCTGGCCCCGGCCGCACTGGCCGTGCTGACGGCGACGTTCCCCGCGGGCCGGGCCCGCGTCCGGGCCTTCGGGGTGTGGAGCGCGATGAACGCCGCGGGCGGCGCCCTCGGCGTCCTCGCGGGCGGCCTCCTCACGCAGTACGCCGGCTGGCGCTGGGTGATGTTCGTGAACGTACCCATGGCCGCCTGCGCGCTGGGCCTCGCCTCGCGCGGCATCGCCCCCGGTCCGCCGGGCGCGCGCGGCGGCCGTCCGGACGTCCTCGGTGCCGTCCTGGCCACGGCGGGCACGACCCTGCTGGTGTTCGGCGTCGTCCGCACCGATCAGTACGCGTGGACCTCGCCGGTCACCGTGACGACCCTGGTGGCCGCCGCCGTACTGCTGGCCGCGTTCCTCCACGTCGAACGGACCACCGGCCGGGAACCGCTGGTCCGGCTCGGCCTGTTCGCCAACCGCTCGGTCGCCGGCGCCAACGCCTTCAACCTCCTGCTCGGCGCGGCCATGGCCTCGGCCCTCTATTTCGTCTCCCTCCACCTCCAGCAGGTCCTAGGGACGGGACCGGCGACGACCGGCGTCATGTTCCTGCCGTTCGCCCTGGGGGGTGTCGGCGGCTCCGTGCTCGCCGCCGTACTCGGCCACCGTCTCGCTCCCCGAACCCTGCTGATCGCCGGCGGGCTGCTGACCGCGACCGGGTTCGCCTGGTTCGGTCTGATCAGCCCCGACGGCACCTTCGTCACCGACGTCCTCGGACCCTCGGTCGCCGCCGGCACCGGATTCGGGCTCTGCCTCGGACCGGTCGTCTCCACCGCCACCGCCGGCGTCGCCCCCCACGAGACCGGCACCGCCTCCGGCCTGCTCAACAGCTCACGCCAGATCGGCGCCTCGCTCGGACTCGCCGCCCTCGGCACCACGGCCCAGCACCGCACCGGCCGGACCGTCACGCCCGAGGCCCTCGACGACGGCTACGCACTCGGACTGACCCTCGGCGCCGCGCTGCTGCTCACCGCCGTCCTCATCGCCGTCACCGTCCTCCGCCGGACCGGCCGGCCCGTGCAGGCCGATCCGCTTCCCACCCGCAACCGACCCCATTGATCAGCAGAGGAGCAACCATGACCCCCACCGCCCTCGACATCTTCGCCCGCGTGATCCGCTTCCACCCGGACGGAAGCATGCTCGACGACGAGTTCAGGATGACCGACGGCCTGGAGGGCTGGCAGCTGGCGACGTTCCACGCGGAGACCGACGAGGACGTGCACGCCGACCACTGGGAAATCCACCACTCCGCCGACGAGTTGGTCTGCTGCCTGTCCGGTGCGATGCGGCTCTACCTCCGGGCGCAGCAGCCCGACGACGAGGAGGAGATGGTCGCGCTGACCTCCGGCACCGGCTGCATCGTGCCGCGCGGCCGCTGGCACCGCATCGAACTGGACGGGCCCACCGACCTCATGTCGGTGACCCTGCCCCACGGCTCCCGGCTGGAACGCCGCACCGCCTGAGGCGTACCGCCGGGCGCAGGAAGGAATTGGCCCACGTGTCCGGCGCGGAATTGCACCATTCTTTCGGCGTCGCGGACCCCTATTGTGATCAACAAGCCGTACCACCAAGGGGGAACACCAACCGTGACCAGCAAGAACGCCGACTTCGCCGCCGTCCTCACCCGGGCTGCCGAGGCCGAGACCACGAGCGACCCCAGCAGCGTCATGACGCTGCTGGCCGACTCCGACACCACCGGCGGTCTCCTCACCAGCTACCGCTCCACCTTCGCCGAGGGGGCCGTCGGCGCGCCGGCGCACTTCCACACCCGCGCTGCCGAGCTCTTCTTCGTCATCGACGGCTCGCTGCGGGTGCTGGTGGACGAGGAGATCAAGGTGCTGAACGGCGGTGACTTCCTCCTCGTCCCGCCGAACACCCCGCACGCCTTCGCCGCCGCGCCGGGGCACACGGCCGACGTCCTGTTCGTCTTCACGCCCGGCATGGCCCGCTTCGACTACCTGCGCCTGCTGGGCCGGGTCATGCGCGGTGAGGCGAGCCCCGAGGAGATCAAGGAGTCCTCGGAGCGGTTCGACAACCACTACGTGGACAGCCCGGTCTGGAACGCGGCGCTCGGCGCGTAACCGCCCTAGGCCGCCCTGCCGTACGCGGGCCAGCGGTCGCGCTCGCTCGTGCCCCAGGCGCTTCTGTAGCGCCACCAGCACGTCTTCGCGATCCAGAGCGCGGCGGCACGGTCGGCCTTCTCTGGGTTGGCGGGGCGTACGGGCTCCGGGCGCTCGCGGAGGCGCACCGCGCCGTAGTCTGTGAAGCGGCGCGTGCCGCAGTCGTTGCAGCGGGATTCGCCGTTGCCGTGCGCCCAGCCGGCGCTGTGGCGGCAGGTGTCGGCTCGCCGGTTCATTGCCATGACGCGTTCTCCTTCTCCTCGGTATGAGCTTGCTCGCGGTGCCGGGCGAGGGCGATCGTCGCGTTGATCGCCCGCGCCCTGCTGCCGCTCGATACGGAACTCCGCTGGCCGGCTTCGAGTTCGGCACACGTGCGACATCCGGCGGGGCTTCGGATCCCCGCTGCCTCCCGCTCCTCACGGGTCGCCAGGCGGAGGGCGGAGAAAGGGACTTCCCATTCCAGCCCGCCGCCGGGCCGCTGGACCCGCGTGCGTTTGCCTTCACCGCCGACGACCTGCGCGATTCGCCCTTCACGGGTGTCTATCACGTACGCGCCGATCCTGTACGCCATCCCGCAGCACCATCCCCACAACGAATGCACGCCAACTGACGCCGGTTGCCGCGGCGTTGCCGATCGCCGCGGACCCACGATGCACCAGCTCGCGAGGGCGTTTCAAACTTCAAATTGCGGAGCTACAAATTGCAGCACTACAAGTTGCAGCTCCGGGCCCGCCGCTACGGTGTGCACCAAGCGGTAGGACGGCGGGGAGGACGGCTTGGGGCAACAGGCGAACCGCACGGCCCGGCGCCGGAAGCTGGGCGCGGCGCTCAAGGGACTGAGGGAGACGGCGCAGGTCACGTCCGGGGAGGCGGCCGTGGCCATCCACGGCGACACCAGCAAGATCAGCCGGATCGAGACGGGCCGGCACCGTGTCACCCGGCTGGAGCTGGAAACGCTGCTCGACCTCTACGAGGTCGAGGACGGGAGGACTCGGGAGTGGCTGGTCGCCCTGGCGCTGGAGGAACGGAAGAGAAGTTGGTGGCGCAAGTTCGGTGAACCCTTGCCGCCGGCCCTCAAGGAAACGCTTACGCTGGAATCGGATGCGGCGGAGATCCGCGCGTTTCAGACCCAAGTCGTTCCGGGCCTTCTGCAGACGAGGTCTTATGCCACCGCAGTCATGACCGGCAGCGATCCCTTACTGCCGGAGGCAGAACTCGAATTCTACCTCGATCTGCGCATGGGACGGCAGGAAATCTTCCAGCGGGAGAATCCGCCGGACTATTTGTGCATCATGCTGGAAGGTGCCGTCCGGCAGCAGGTGGGCGGACCAAGAACGATGGCGGATCAGTTGCGGCATCTCATCGAGATGAGCCGTGCACCCAAGGTGACAGTGCAGGTCATTCCATTCACCGAGCCCGTGTTTACCGCTACGGGAGGCTCCTTCGCGCTCTTCTCCCACTCAGCTCCGCTGAACCTCGACGTGGTGTCGATTCAGCACCTCGACGGCGCGCTCTACCTGGAGGAGGAGGATGAGACGGTCGCGAAGTACCGGAGGGCCTGGCAGCACCTCCTCGCCACTGCGCTTTCGGCGCAGCAGTCCCTCGATCTGATGGCAGCGATCATTCGTGGACTTGAACGACAGTGAGGTAGCCCCGTGATACGCCGCAACCTGCCGACACGAGCGTGGCGCAAGTCTTCGTACAGCGATGATCAGAACCAGGACTGCGTCGAATTCCAGCTGACCACCGACGGCCTGGTCGCCGTCGGCGACAGCAAGGACCGGGAACGCGGGGCGTTCCTCTTCACCCCCCGGACCTGGTCCACGTTCGTCGGCGCGGTGAGGCGAGGACTGATCGCGGGTCATCCCTCCCTTCTGGACCGGTAGAGAACCACCAGCCCCATCCCCGCCCCCGTGGCCATCAGCCCCAGCCCCAGGACCACGGTCCGGCCCAGTGGTGGGCCCGGGCGGGGTGGTTCGTGGCCGGCGCCCGGGGCCGCCCGGTCGGCGCCGTGGCCGGCCGTGGGGAGCGTGCACGCGCACAGGAGCACCGTGGCCGCCAGGGCGCTCGCCGCCGTGCGGATCAGCAGACGCCATTTCTTGCGCATGTACGACGATAAGCATGCGCAATTCGCCACGGGCCGGAGCACACGCGGCGCTCCGGCCAAAACCTCCCCGGACGGGGGTCACGCGTTCTTGAGCTCCTGCCGCTGGCGGCCCAGGCCGTCGATCTCGAGTTCCACCACGTCCCCGGCCCGCAGGTACGGCTTGGGGTCGGGGGCGCCGACCGCCACGCCCGCCGGGGTGCCGGTGTTGATGACGTCGCCGGGGTAGAGGGTCATGAACTGGCTGACGTAGCGCACCACCCAGGCGACCGGGAAGATCTGTTCGGCCGTGCTGCTGTTCTGCCGGGGTTCGCCGTTGACCCACAGGCGCAGGCCGAGGGCCTGCGGGTCGGGGATCTCGTCGGCGGTGACCAGCCAGGGGCCGAGCGGGTTGAAGGTCTCGCAGTTCTTGCCCTTGTCCCACTGACCGCCGCGCTCGGCCTGGAAGGCACGTTCGGAGACGTCGTTGGTGATGGCGTAGCCGGCGACGGCGGCGAGGGCCTCCTCCCGGGTGCGCAGGTAGCGGGCGGTGCGGCCGATGACGACCGCGAGCTCGACCTCGTAGTCGGTCTTGTCGCTGCCGCGCGGGACGAGCACGGTGTCGTCCGGGCCGACGACCGTGTCGGGGGCCTTCATGAAGAGCACCGGCTCGGCCGGGACCGGCGCGCCGAGCTCGGCCGCGTGGTCGCGGTAGTTGAGGCCGACGCAGACGATCTTGCCGATGCGGGCCAGTGGCGGGCCGATCCGCAGGCCCCGGCCGTCGAGGACCGGCAGGACGCGGGCGCCGACGGCCGCGCGGACACGGTCGAGGGCGGCCTCGTCGCCGAGGAGGGCGCCGTCGACGTCCGGGACGAGGCCCGAGAGGTCGCGGAGGGTGCCCTCCTCGTCCAACAGTGCCGGGCGTTCCGCCCCCATGGGCCCGACGCGCAGCAGCTTCATTGCCACAACTCCCGTAGTCGATAAGTCGGCCCCGGGCAGATGCTCCAAGAACGGAGGCCCTCTCCGCAAGCCTCCTTTCGGACGGTGAATCTCCCCTATTTGGCGGAAGTGCGCTGCTGAACGCGCGCCTCCGCGCGCTCTGCGGGCCCTGCGGGCACCGGCACGAGGAACGCTCGTTCGACGGCGCTCCATGTCGTACTCGTCACGACGTAGAGCGCCGCGGCGAGCGGTACGACCGCGACGGTGATCAGCGTGCCGAAGGAGAGCAGCGGCATGACCTTCGTCAGGCCCGCCATGCCGGGCGCGTCCGGCGCCGGAAGCGCGGCGGCCGCGCGGCGGTTGCGCCGGTAGGACATGCCGGCGACCGCCGCGACGAGCGCGAAGACGCCCAGGTAGACGAGGCCGGCGGCCCCGAACGGCCCGCCGTGTCCGAGCGCGTCCGCCCAGCGGCCGTCGAGGGGCGCGTCGAGCAGCCGGTGGTCGAGGAGGTCGCCGGCGCCCGAGCCGGTCGAGAAGAGGTGGTAGAGGACGAAGAAGAACGGCAGCTGGGCGAGCGTCGGCAGGATCCCGCCCAGCGGGGACACGCCCTCCTTGCGGTGCAGGTCGTTCACGGCCTGCACGAGCCGCTCCGGATCCTTCTTGTGCCTGCGCTTCAGCTCGGCGACGCGGGGCGCGAGCGCGGCGCGCCGGCGCTCGCCGCGGGCGGCCGAGCGGGCCAGCGGGTGCAGGGCGAGTCGTACGCACAGGGTCAGGGCGACGATCGCGGCGGCCGCCGAGGAGGCGCCGAAGAGCGGTTCGAGGGTGTCGGCTAGGTGGGTGAGGAGCGAGCCGAGGGGTGCGAAGAAGGACATGGGTGGTCAACCCTCCACGGGGTCTCGTCGTGCCGGGGCACGCCGGCCGGGAGGCCGGCGTGCGGGGATTCGGCGTGACGAGCCGCGCGCGGCGCGCGGAGGCGCCTACGCGGCCGTCGGGAGGGGACGGCCGGGTGCCCGGGGCCGTCGGCGGCCCCGGGCGTCGGGATCGCGCTGGGCGAGGAAGGCCGTGCGCAGTTCCCGGTCCCGTATCGCGGTGCGTATGCGCGTGGGGGTGAGGGGCCCGCCGCCCCGCGCCGCGGCGAGCGCCGCGCAGAGCAGCAGGGCCGCCGCCGCGGAGACCACGGCGGTCGCGGCGAGGGCGACGGTACTCAGCAGGCCGCCCTGGGCCGGCAGCAGCCCGGCCAGCAGGAGGAGCAGGACACTGACGTACGTACGGAACTCGGCCTTCATGTTCATGCGTCAGCTCCCCCCGCTCCCACAGTGTCTGTCGTTCCGTCAGCCCGGAAAGTCCGAACGTCCGGGCTTTCGACGATGCTAACCCCTGCCACCGACAACGGACTCCGAGGGGCCGGGCCCCGCGACCGGGTCGTCCGTGGCCAGCACCTCCTCGTCCGGCCGCGGGTCCGCCGGCTCCGGGCCCAGCCAGGACACCGCCAGCGCCACCGCCAGGTTCACGCCGAGCGCCAGCGCGCCCGCGTTCACCCCGCCCCACAGGGGGTCGTTGCCGGTGAAGACCAGCGCGCACACCAGCGTCCCGCCCGCCACCAGGCCGCTGAGCGCGCCCCACAGCGTCAGTTTCCGCCACATCAGGCCCAGCAGGATCATCGGGACGAGCTGGGCCATGCCCTCGTACGAGATGAGCGACAGCCGTACCAGCGTGTTCGGTGCCGCGTACGTCATGACGAGCGCGAGCGCGCCCGCGACGACCACGACCACCTGCGCGGCCAGCCGCTGCCGCCGCGGGCGGCCGGTCAGGGCCGGCACGACGCCGAGCACGCTGCGTCCCCACATCGTGCCGATGACCAGCATGAAGACGGCCATCGGCACGATGGAGGAGAGCGCTGCCGCCACGCCCGTCACACCGACCGCCCAGGCGGGCAGGGAGTCGACGACGAGCTTGAAGAGGGCGAGGTTGGAGCCGGCGCCGGTCAGTCCCGGCACCACGAGGAGCGCGGCGAGGCCGAGCAGCATCGGGACGAAGAGCAGCACGTTGTAGAACGGCAGCAGCATGGCGTTGCGCCGCAGCGCGTCGGCGTCGCGGGCGCCGAGGTAACCGGCGACGGTGGTCGGGAAGATGACGACCGTCAGCGAGTTGAGGAGGCTCGTGGTCGCGAACCAGGTGCCGTTCAGTCCGCTGCCGCCGTGGCCGCCGAGGGTCAGCCAGGCGGGCTTCTCCGCCACCAGGCGGTCCAGGAAGGGGCCGTAGCCGTCGAAGTAGTGCAGCGGAACGTAGACGGCGAGGAAGCCGAGCGTGCCGATGACGAGGACGTCCTTGAGCACGGACACCCAGGCGCTGCCGCGCAGGCCGCTGACGACGACGAAGCCGGTCGTCACGGCGAAGGCGATGAAGTACGCCCAGTTCAGGCTGATCGCCCCGTAGGAGATGGTCGCGACGACGACGCCCATGCCGGTGATCTGGAGCTGGATGTACGGCAGCAGGCAGACCGTGGCGAGCACGGCGACGAGCGTGCCGAGCCAGGGGCGGCCGTAGCGGTGGGCCACCATGTCGGTGATGGTGACGAGGCCGTGCCGGCGGGCGTACGCCCACAGGGTGGGGTCGGCGAGATAGCCGATCGCGTAGCCGCAGGAGAGGTACGCGATGACGTACAGGACCGGCGCGCCGTGGTTGTAGCCCCAGCCGGCGGCGCCGAGGTAGCTGAAGCTGGTGTAGCCCTCGCCGGCCATGAGGACCCAGATGAGGACGGTGCCGAAGCTGCGGCCGCCGATGGACCACTCGGCGATGCCCTCCGCCCGGGACTTGCGGCCGCGCACGGCGAGGAGGCCGAGGGCGACGGTCAGGAGCATGAAGGCGGCGAAGATCGTCGTGGCGACGGTGGCGTTGCTGCTCATGCGGCGTTCCGCCGCTTCCGGTCACCGCGCCAGGCGAGGTAGACGGCCGCCGGCGTCAGCAACGTCGCCAGCAGCAGCCAGAAGAACAGGAACGGGAGCCCCAGGACGGTGGGGTGAACCCTGTCGGCGAGGGGCAGGGCGGCGAGGTAGAGCACGTAGGGGGCGAGGAGCCACAGCAGCGTGGGACGTTTCTTCAGCACGTCGGTCGACCCTAGGGGGTGGCCGGCCGGTTCACATGACCAGTTGCGACGCCGCGTAGATGCACAGGCCCGCCAGTGCTCCCACCACCGTGCCGTTGATGCGGATGAACTGGAGGTCACGGCCGATGTTCGCCTCCACCTTCCGGGAGGTCTGCTCCGCGTCCCAGCCGGCGATCGTGTCGGTGATGAGGAGGGTGATCTCGTCGCGGTAGGTCGTCACGACGTAGACCGCCGCGTCCTCCAGCCAGCCGTCGATCTTCTCGCGGAGGCGGTCGTCGGCGGTCATGCGGGCGCCGAGGGAGACGACGGCGGCGCGGGTGCGGCGGCGGAGCTCGCTGTGCTCGTCCTCGGCGGCGGCGACGAGCATGGCGCGCACCGAGGACCAGGCGGAGGCGATGAGGTCCTGGACCTCGCCCCTGGCCAGGGTGTCGGACTTCAGGCGTTCGACGCGGGCGCGGGTGTCCTCGTCGTGCCGCAGGTCGTGGGCGAAGTCGGCGAGGAAGCGGTCGATGGCGCCGCGGGCCGGGTGGTCGGGCATGTCGCGGGTCTCGGTGACGAAGCGGAGGAGCTCCTTGTAGACGCGCTCACCGACCTTGCGGTCGACGAAGCGCGGGGTCCAGCCGGGGGCGCCGCCGGTGACGGCGGCCATCACGGAGTCCTGGTGGGCGACGAGCCAGTCGTGGGCCCGGACGCACACCAGGTCCACCACCCGCCGGTGACCGCCGCCCGCGACGATCTTCTCCAGCATCGTGCCGAGGCCGGGGGCGATCTCCTGGGCGTCGGCGCGCCGGTTGATCGCCTCGCCGACCACCGCCTGGACGTCGGCGTCGCGCAGCACGGTCAGGGCGCCGCGCAGGGCCGTGGCGAGCTCGGCCGTCACCCGGTCGGCGTGCTCGGGGCGGGAGAGCCAGGCACCCAGGCGGGAGCCGATGCCGACGGCGCGCAGCCGCAGCCGGACGACGTCGCCGTGCAGGAAGTTCTCACCGACGAAGTCACCGAGGTTCCGGCCGAGCTGGTCCTTCTTGGTGGGGATGATCGCGGTGTGCGGGATGGGCAGGCCCAGCGGCCGCCGGAAGAGGGCGGTGACGGCGAACCAGTCGGCGAGCGCGCCGACCATGCCGGCCTCGGCGGCGGCCGCCACGTACCCGGCCCAGCCGCCGAGGCCGGCCGAGCGGGCCCAGGTGGCCAGGGCGTAGACCAGGGCGACGGCCAGCAGCAGCCCGGTCGCCAGCGCCTTC
>NZ_JBFAPH010000091.1:0-19561 GCF_040675635.1 Streptomyces sp. NPDC049577 | reverse complement strand
GCAGCGCGCAGCTGTTCGACCTCGCGCCGCAGTTCGCCCAGGAGCTCGGCATCACCGTGCGGGACCGCTGACACGGTCCCGGTCCCGCCCGACGAGCAGGGCTGGAAGGGCGTGTTCCGGGTTCCGCAGGGACAGACGGTGCGGGTGATGGGGCGCTTGACGGGGCGTACGGGCGCTGCACGGCGGCTGAGGCGGCGAAAGTACAACGGCCCAGGACCCGGCCGAGGACACGGCGCGGAACGCGGTGCCGGGCACGAAGACCCCTTCGTGTGACGGATGATCCCCCCGGGATACGAGAGCACGGGCCCTGGGCACACGGCCTGTGACATGCTCGTCCCGTGACGAGCGACTCTGTCGATACCGAGCAGGCCGACGCCGCGTCCGACGCCGTGTCCGACGTCGTCGCGCTGGCCAAAGTCGTGGCGAAGCTGCGCACCGAGAAGGAGCGGCTGGAGCACCTCGTACGGACGATCACCGTCCTGGAGCGGGCCAAGGGCGTGCTGATGGCCCGGACCGGCTGCTCGGCGACCGTCGCCTACGAGGAGCTGACCCGCCGTGCCGCCGAAGCCGGCCGCACGGTGACGGAGGAGTGCTGGATCGCCCTCGGAGAGATCCAGCTCCGCCCCGTCGTCCCGGCCGAGAGAGCGGCCGAGCCGGTCAGGGTGAAGACGGGCGGGTCCGTGTTCGACCCCGCACGGTACACCGTGCGCGGCGTGCCCCGTCCCCGATCGGCGGCCCCGTCCGGCGGCTCCGACGGCACGGCGGACGTCCTGCGGAGGCTGGGCGCGGCGCTCACCGACACGGCGACGCCGCAGGAACTGGCCCAGTGCCTGCTGGACCACCTCGGCGCGGCGGCGGACACCGACGCCGTGATGATCTACACACGGCCTCCGGCGGGAGGCCTGCGGCTCGTGGGTCACGCCGGTGTCGGGGCGACCGTGGCCGCCCAGTGGCGCCACGTCCCGCCGCTGAGCGGCGTCGCCGCCCTGGACGCCATCGCCAGTGGCGAAGCCGTCTGGCTGGAGGACCCGGCGCGGGACAAGGACCGCTACCTGCTGATCGGCGACCCGCCCGAGCGCTGGCCCTGCCGCGCCTGGATCCCGGTCAGCACCGGCGGCGCGGTCACCTCGGCGATCGGTGTGTTCCGCACGCTGGACGCGCCCTTCGACCCCGGCACGCGCGAGCTCCTGCACGCGGTGGCCCGGCTGTGCGCCGGGCGGCTGCGCGCCTTCGACGCCCCCCGCGGTCGTTCCACCGCCCCGACGGCCGCCGTCGTCCAGGCCGCCTTCGACACCCTCTCCGAGCCCGCCGCCCTGCTCACCCCCCTGCGGTCACCGACCGGCCAGGTCGAGGACTTCCGCATCGACGCGGCCGCCCCCGAATCCGTCGACGTCGCCGGCCGCCGCGGTCGCGAACTGGTCGGTCTGCGCGTCCTCGAGTGCTACCCCACCATGGCCGGACTTCCCGCCTGGCAGGGCTATCTGGCCACCCTCGCCACGGGCCGGCCCTACCAGAGCCGGCCCTTCCGCTACCACGAGGTGGTCGCCGGGGTACCGCAGGCGTCCACCTTCTCCGTACGGGCCGTCAAGCTCGAGGACTCCCTCGTGGTCTCCTGGATCCGCCACGACACCGTGGCCCGGCAGCAGCAGCGGCTCGCCGACCTCCAGCGGCTGGGCAACCTCGGCTGGGCCGACTGGAACCTGGTGACCGACGAGGTGAACTGGTCCCCCCAGGTCTACGCCGTCTTCGAACGCGACCCCGCGCTCGGCCCGATGAGGCTCGAGGCCCTGCCCGAGCACGTCCTGCCGGAAGACCTGCCCGCCCTCGCCCAGGCCGTCCAGGACCTGCTCACTCACGGGCGCCCCATGGACCGGCCCTTCCGTATCACCACGGACGTGGGCGTCAAGCACCTGCGCATCGTGGCCGAGGCGGTCACCGACGTCAACGGCACCCCCATCGAGGTCCACTGCTTCGTCCAGGACCTCACCGCCCAGCGGCGCGCCGAACTCGCCCTCGCCGAGAGCGAGCGGGCCGTGCACTCGCAGCGCGGAGTGCTCCAGACCGAGCGGACCATCGCCGCCCGCCTCCAGCACGCCCTCCTGCCGCTGCCCGAACAGTCGCTCACCCTCGCCGACCTGCGCGTCGACGTCGCCTACCTGCCGTCCGACGACGGCATCAACGTGGGCGGCGACTGGTACAGCGCCATCGAACTGCCCGACGGCAGCGTGCTCTTCGTCGTCGGCGACGTCGCCGGCCACGGCATCGACGCCGTCGCCACCATGGCCCAGCTGCGGTTCACCACCAAGGGCATGATCGTCACCGGCTCGTCGCTCACCGGCGCGCTCGACCGGCTCAACACCCTGCTCCTGCACACCCGCGATGCCCACACCAGCACCGCCACCGTCGTCATCGCCCGCTACGAGCCGGCCCGCCGCCGCCTCACCTGGGCCCAGGCGGGCCACCCGCCCCTGCTCCTGCTGCGCGGGGGCCGGGCACAGTTCCTGACCCATCCCCGCGGCATCCTGCTCGGCGCGACCCCCGACGCCTCGTACGGCGAGGCGGAGTTCCGGCTCGAACCCGGCGACCACCTGCTGTTCTACACCGACGGCCTCGTCGAACGACCCCGCGAGCACATCGACGAGGGCGCCAACCGCTTCGCCGACGCCGCACGTCAGGCGATCCGCAGTGACGGCACCGGCTCCCTCGGCCCGCTGCTGTCCTCCCTGCTGCGCGACGAGCGGCGCGACGACGTATGCCTCCTCGACGTGCACCTTCCCCTGGACGCGGGCCCACCGCGCGGCCACGGGGACGCACCCGATTCGCTACCGTGGGACCGCAAGCCGCCGCAGCCCGGGGAGGACCCGTGAGCACCGACCAGACGTGGACGATCGACAGCATCAGCCACGCCCTGCCCCACCCCGAACTCCGCGCCACCTTCATGCGCGACGTCTCCTTCACCGACGTCCGCCGGCTGCCGGAGATCTGTGACCGCTGGGTCCGCTTCATCAAGGCGTTCGAAGCCGAACGCCCCCGCATCGAACACATTCAGGCGCTGCTCAGCGAGAACGGCCGCCTCCCCGACACGTACACGACCGGGCTCATCGAGATCAGCCCCGACGAACTCCGCACGCACACCGGCCCGGGCCGCCGAGGTGCCGCGTGACCTACCGGCTCCACATCGACCCGAGCCTCCACGCCACCTACAAGAGTCTCCCCGACCAGGCCCGCCGCGACCTCGCCGTCTGCCTCCTCGACGCCCTCGTCGACCCGTTCGCCCACTCCACCTGCTACGGCATCGACGACGGCGTCATGCGCACCATCGCGCACGGCCACACCGCGGGCGTCATCCTCATCGGCGACGACACCGTCACCGTCGTCCAGATCACCCACATCGGATGACACCGCGGGCGCCGCTTCCGCGCTCCGGCGCGGGGCCGCGCCGCGAAGGGCTCCCGACACCACTCGCCGCCCGGGGGAGCGGACCCTAGCGTGGGACGGCAAGCGTTCTCGGTGCGGAGGGGGCAACGAACATGACGGTGATGGTGCACAGCCGCGGCGCGGCGTGGACCCGGGAGCTCTACCAGGAGACCTTCGACCGGGCCGTCCCCGACCCGGACGACCCGCCGGCGGGGCTCATCGCGCACTTCGCCGGGCCGGGGGAGGAGGGCGGCTGGCAGGTCGTCGAGGTCTGGGAGTCGGTGGAGGCCTTCCACGGCTTCCTGGAGAAGGCGGTCCTCCCCGTGGCCAGGGACCTCAAGGCCCCGCCGTTCGACTCCAGCACGGTGGAGATCCACAACGCCTTGATCCCGTAGCTGCCGGGACGGGCATCCGTCCCCCACGGTGTCGTACGGTGAAAAGGTGGGATTCCAGCTCCAGGGATCACTCTTCGATGTGGCGGACGAGGCCCGTCTCGTCCGCCCGCTGGAGGAGGCACGCCGCACGGCCCTGGAGCACGGCGCCTGGATCGACCTCCTGCCCGGCTGGCTCACCGGGTCCGACCTGCTCTTCGAGGCGCTGGCGCGCACCGTGCCCTGGCGCGCCGAGCGGCGGCACATGTACGACGACGTCGTGGCCGTCCCCCGGCTCCTCGCCCACTACGGCGAGGACGACGACCCGCCCCACCCGCTGCTGGCGGCCGCCCGGGACGCCCTGAGCGCCCACTACGCCGGCGAACTCGGTGAGCCCTTCCGCACCCTCGGCCTGTGCTACTACCGCGACGGCCGCGACAGCGTCGCCTGGCACGGCGACCGCATCGGCCGCGGCGCCGAGGAGAACACCATGGTCGCCATCCTCTCCCTCGGCCAGCCGCGCCCCCTGCTGCTGCGGCCGCGCGGCGGCGGCGCCGCGCGCCTGCGCCGATCGCTGGGCCACGGCGACCTCCTCGTCATGGGCGGCACCTGCCAGCGCACCTGGGACCACTCCATCCCCAAGACCACCAAGCCCGTCGGTCCCCGGATCAGCGTCCAGTTCCGCCCCCGCGGCATCGGATGACCCAGGAGGACAGCCGGCGTCACCCGATGCCGTGAGAGACCCGCGGTCACCCATGTCCCGCTCCGGCCACGCTCGTTGGCCCGGATGTGCTCCCCAACGCGGTATCGCCGGCACGGCGCACGTTCCTGACCACGGCGAGCCGCCTCGGCGGCGGCATCGCCCTGACGAGCGCCGCGGGACAGGCGCACGCCGCCGCCCCCGGCCGGGGCCCCCGGCGCGTGGCCGTCCTCGGCGGAGGCGTCGCCGGACTCAGCGCCGCCCACGAACTCGCCGAACGCGGCTATCGCGTCACGGTGTACGAATACCACCACGCCCTGGGCGGTAAGGCCCGCAGCATGGACGTCCCCGGCACCGCCACCGCCGGACGCCGCCCGCTCCCTGGCGAACACGGCTTCCGCTTCTTCCCCGGCTTCTACCGCAACCTGCCCGACACGCTGCGCCGCATCCCCCTGCCGGACGGCCGGGGCACCGTTCACGGAAACCTTGTCGACGCCACCGAGGAACTGATCGTCCGCGACGGCGGCCGCCCCGGCCTCCGGCTGTCCTCCCGCACCCTGGCCGCCCCGCCCGACGTCCGCTCCCTCCTGCCCGACGCGCTCCTGCGGGCGCTCACCGGCACGCTCGACACGCTCCTGCACCTGCCGCCCACCGAGGCCGCCTACTTCGCCGGCCGTCTGCTGGTCCACCTCACGAGCTGCGAGCGGCGCCGCACCGAACAGTGGGAACGCGTCCCGTGGTGGGACTTCATCAAGGCCGAGCGCATGTCGCGCGACTACCGGCACCTCCTCGGCACCGGCGCCACCCGCAACCTCGTCGCCACCCGGGCCGAACAGGCCAGCACCCGCACCATCGCCCGCATCCTCCAAGCCTTCCTCTACAACACCCTCGGCCGTGGCAACGACGGCGAACCGGACCGCGTCCTCAACGCCCCGACCAGTGAAGCGTGGATCAACCCCTGGGTGGCCCACCTCCGCTCCCTGGGCGTGACCTTCGAACTGGGCACGGAAGTCCGGGAACTGCTCTACGGCGGTGGCCGGATCACCGGCGTCCGCCTCAGCGCGCCCCGGGCCGGCGGAACCCGTACGATCACGGCGGACCACTACGTCTGCGCCATGCCGGTCGAACACGCCCGCACCACCTGGGGTCCCGCACTGCGCGCGGCCGACCCGCAGCTGGCCCGCTGTGACCGGTTGCGGACCGACTGGATGGTCGGCGTCCAGTTCTACCTCCGCAAACGCGTTCCCCTCGTGCACGGGCACGTGAACCACGTCGACACGCCCTGGGCCCTGACGTCCATCAGCCAGGCGCAGTTCTGGCCCCGTCGCGACCTGCCCGCCCAGTACGGCGACGGCCGTGTCGCCGACTGCCTGTCGGCCATCGTCTCCCAGTGGGGCACCCCCGGCATCCTCTACGGAAAGCCGGCCATCGCCTGCACCCGGCGGCAAGTGGCCGAGGAGGTGTGGGCCCAGCTCAAGGCCGGCCTCAACGGCACCGGCCGGCGCGCCCTCGACGACGCCGACCTCCACTCCTGGTTCATGGACCCCGCCGTCACCGGACTCGGCGGCCCGGCCCCCGCCAACCGCGAACAGCTCCTCGTCCACCCGGTGGGCACCCTCTACAACCGCCCCTCCAGCCGCACGGCCGTCCCCAACCTCTTCCTCGCCGGCGACTACGTCGCCACCGACATCGACCTCGCCACCATGGAGGGCGCGAACGAATCGGCCCGCCGCGCCGTCAACGCCCTCCTCGACGCGGACGCCTCCACCGCCCCCCGATGCCGCGTCCGGCCCCTCTACCGGCCGCCCGAACTGCGACCCCTGCACGAGCAGGACGAGGCCCGCTACCGCGCGGGCCTGCCGAACCTCTTCGACCACGGCTAGCCTCTTCGACCACGGCAACCCCGCCACGGCAGCCCCGCCCGCACTACGCCAAGCGAGCCCCAAGCACCACCGGCGCCCCGGAACTCCCCCCGAAACCCCCGTCACCCTCCTACCGTGACCGTAAGGGGTCATTCGTACGCACACACGGAAGGTGCCGGCTGCCATGGCGGAAGAGACGCCGTACGCCCAGGGGACGCCCTGCTGGGTCGACCTGTCGACCCGGGACACGAGCGCGGCCCGGGACTTCTACGGTGCCCTGCTGGGCTGGGACTTCATCGAGGGCCCGCCCGACACCCACGGCTACACCATGGCCACCGTGGACGACGCCCTGGTCGCCGGGCTCTTCTCGCCGCCGGACGCCGACGCACCGGCCGTCTGGACCGTATATCTGTCCGTGACGGACGCCGAAGAGACGGCCGGGCGGGTCACCGAGCACGGGGGCCGCCTGCTCACCGACGTCATGGACGTCCCCGGGGAAGGCCGGATGTGGATCGCCGCCGACCCCACGGGCGCGGTCTTCGGCGGGTGGCAGCCGGGCCGGCACCGGGGCGCGGAACTCGTCAACCAGCCCGGCGCGATGGTGTGGCACGAGCTGGCGAGCAACGACGTCGCGACCGCCCGCGAGTTCTACTCGAAGGTCTTCGGCGTGCGGTTCGGGGAGGCGATGTCCCCGACGTTCGACTACCGCGTCTTCAGCGCCGACGGCCACGACGCCGGCGGCTCCATGCCGACCGACCTGCCCTCCCACTGGCGCACCTACTTCGGCGTCCGCGACACCGACGCGGCCGTGAAGACCCTCACCGAACTCGGCGGCGAGGTCCTGCACGGCCCGGACGACTCCCCCTACGGGCGCGTCACCGCCTGCCGCGACCCCGAAGGCGCCGCGTTCGTCCTCCTCAGCAGGCCCGTCCGGGTCTAGCCCCCCGACTGCTCCTGTTCCGCGTACTCCTTCGGAGGGAGGGCCGGCTGGTCATTGCGGACGATGCCCGGCCGCCGCGTGCCCGGAAGGGTGGAAGGCCGAGTCCTTCCCCTCATCCGGCACGAACAGGAGCCGTACATGAAAGAAGTGACGCGACGTGGCGTACTGGCCGGGACGGCCGCGTTGGCCGGCACGGCCGCGGGCCTGGCGGTGCCGGGCGGCGCGGCTGCCGCGGCGGCGGCCGGGCCGGGCGCCGGCACCCCGCCCCGGCCGGCCCCGGTCACGGTCGTTCCCGGTGACGCGCGCTATGTGTCGCTGACCCGCCGTGGATGCAACGCGCGCTTCACCGGCACACCCGACCGCGTGCACGTCGCCGGCTCGACCGCGCAGGTGGTCGACGCCGTCCAGCGAGCGGTGCGCGACGGCAGGCGCATCGCCGTCCGCAGCGGCGGACACTGCTTCGAGAACTTCGTCGACGACCCCGCCGTCCGGGTCCTCATCGACCTCTCGCCGCTGTCGGCCGTCTCCTTCGACGAGCGGCGGAGGGCCTTCGCCGTCGAGCCGGGAGCGCTGCTCGGCGAGACGTACCGCAGGCTGTTCCTCGGCTGGGGCGTGACCGTACCGGCGGGCGCCACCGCGGCCGTCGGCGCCGGCGGGCACATCCTGGGCGGCGGGTACGGCGCCCTCTCCCGCCGCCACGGCCTGGGCGTCGACCATCTGGAGGCCGTCGAGGTCGTGGTCGTCGACGAGCAGGGCAGGGCCGGGGCCGTGGTGGCCACGAGAGACCCCGGCGACCCCCACCACGACCTGTGGTGGGCCCACACCGGCGGCGGTGGCGGCAACTTCGGCATCGTCACCCGCTACTGGTTCCGCTCGCCCGGCGCCCGGGGCTCCGATCCACCGGGCCCGCCGCGGAACGGCTCGTCGACGACTATGTGAACGCGATCGCGAGCGGGACCGGTGTGAAGCCGACCCGGGGCCAGGAGAGCCAGCCGTGGCTCCAGGCCGCCGCGAACATCCAGCAGAGCGATCCGGGCGCCTTCAAGGCCAAATCCGCCTACCTGCGCAAACGCTTCACGGACCGGCAGATCGACACTCTCCACGAGCATCTCTCGGGCAAGGCCGGGCGAGATCCAGGGCACCGTGTGGCTCGTCTCCTACGGCGGAGAGGTCAACACCGTCGCCCCCGACGCGACGGCCGTCGCGCAGCGCGACTCCATCCTCAAGGCCGTCTACCTCACCGGATGGGATGCCGCGCACGACGCCGCCGCGCCCCGCCTGACCTGGATACGCGACGTCTACCGCGCCGTCCACGCCGAGACCGGCGGCGTCCCCGCCCCGGGCGGCGTCAGCGACGGCGCCTTCATCAACTACCCCGACACCGACCTCGCCGACCCCGCCCTCAACACCTCCGGCATCCCCTGGCACACCCTCTACTACAAGCAGCACTACCCCCGTCTCCAGCGCGTCAAGGCGCGGTGGGACCCACGCGACGAGTTCCGGCACGCGCTGTCCGTCCGCCCGGCCCGCCAGGGCACACCGCCGACGGATCCGTAGCGCACCCCACCCGCGACAAGTATGTCGACATCAAGTATCTTGACGTCGAGATTGGCGGTTACGGGTACGAGGGGGCGGGCCATGCGGCATGTCGCGAAAGACGTCGGCACTGCGAAAAGCGGAGAGGGTGGCGGCGGGGGCCTGCTGGCCCAGCTCCGCAATCCGCCCGGCGGTCGCAACGCCCGGATCATGCTGCTCGCCCAGGGCCTCGACCGCACGGGCTCGGGGCTCTGGGCCGCCTCCTCGGTCCTCTACTTCACCTTCGTGACCCACCTGAGCGCCCATCAGATCGGTGTCCTGCTGGGCGTGGCCGGTGCGGCGGGCGTGCTCGGCTCACCACTGGCCGGGTTCCTGGCCGGCCGCTTCCGGGTGCGCCCGCTGCTCATCGGCTGCCATCTGCTCCGTCTGGTGACACTCTGCCTGCTGCTGGTCTGCACCGGTTTCGGCGTGCTGCTGGCCGTCGTCGCTGTCACCTGCGTCGGCGACCGGGCCGCGAAGACGCTGGAGATGCTGTTCGCGACCCGGGTGGCGGGGGACCGGCGCGCCGTCTACCAGGCCCTGTTCCGCAGCGCCGCCAACGCGGGCTACGCCCTCGGTGCGGCGGTCGCGGCCATCGGTCTGGCGGTGGGCACCCGCGACGCCTACCGGGCCCTGATCCTGGGCAACGCGTTGTCCTTCGCCGTCGCCGCGGTCCTGGTGTGGCGTACCGGTGAGCCGCGCGACGCCGGCGCCGAGGTGGCACGGCATGGCGAACCGGGCAACGCGCACGACGACGGACCCGAGGGCGCGACGTCCGCCGGCCGGCCGCCCGTCCGCCGGGCGAACCCGTGGCGGGACCCCGGCTATCTCCGGTTCGTCCTGCTGGACATTCCCATGAACCTCGACGACTCGATCCTCAACGTCGGCCTCCCGCTGTGGCTGGTGGACCGCACCTCGGCACCGCACGCCCTCGTCCCGGCCTTCCTGTTCCTCAACACCGTGCTGGTCGTCCTGCTGCAGATGAGCATCTCGGCGAGGGCCGAGGGCCCGCGTCCCGCCACCCGGGCGGTCCTGGTCTACGGCGTCACGGTGCTCGTGTGCTGCGCGGCCGTGGCGGTCGCCCCCGGGTGCGGGAGCTGGGGGGCCGCGGCCGTCCTGCTCGCCGCCGCGCTCCTGGTCACCCTGGCGGAGCTGATGCGTTCGGTGAGCTCCTGGGAACTCGCGGTGCTGCTCGCGCCCCGCGACGCCCGGGCCGCCTACCTGGGCGTGGCCGGGGTGTCCCAGTCCGTTCAGAAGTCCGCCGGGCCGCCGCTGCTCACCGGCGTGGTGATGGCCGCGGGCCCGGTGGGCTGGCTGGTGCTGGGCGGGGCCGTCGCCGGGCTCGCGGTCGTGCAGCGCAGCGCGTGCGCGCGGCGCCTGGGGATCCAGCCGTCCACCCCCCGGCCCTCCGGCGCACCGGAGGCCGCCGACGGCCGGGGCCGGCCGGAACCCGTGACCGCCCGCTCCGGGGAGAGCTGACAGGCCGTCCTCCCGGGCGGGGCCGTCACACCGCCTCGATCCGCGGGAAGACGGACTCGTCGAGCACGATGCCGATCCCGACCGCCACCGGAATGGCGATGAGCGCGCCGACCACCCCCAGCAACGCGCCGCCGATCACCACGGCGACGACCGTGACGATGGGGTGCACGTTGACGGCGTAGCTCATCGCCTTCGGCATGATCAGATAGTCCTCGGCCAGCCGGAAGCCGGTGTAGAAACCCGCCGTACCGAGGGCGATCGGGAACGACACCGACAGCGCGACCAGGCTGACCACCACCCCGCCGATGGTCGAGCCCGCCACCGGGACCATGTCCATCAGCCCGACGAACACCCCGAGCGCGGCCGCGTACGGTACATCCAGCCCCACGCACCACAGGAAGGTGGCCAGGCCCGCGATGGCCGACGTGACCACGTTCCCGAGCATGTACCGGCCGACCCGCAGCAGGATCGTCTCGGTTACCTCGATCACCGCGGCCCGCCGGCTGAGCGGGACGAAGCGGTAGGCGAAGTCCTTCAACTGCTCCATGCCCACCATGAAGTAGACGGTCACGACCACCACCAGGACCGCCCCGGTGACCGTGCTGACGACGACGTGCCCCGCCCCGAGCAGCCCGCCGAGCACCGCCGTGCCGCCGCCGGCGCCGAGCTGCTCCCGCGCCTTGGAGATCAGGTGGTAGCGGTCCTCCAGCCGGCCGAGGGCGGAGTGGTGGTCGCGCAACTGCTGCAACCACTTCGGCACGGCGTCGGCGAGGGCCGAGATCTCGTTGGACACCGGCGGGATGACCAGCGCGAGGAAACCGGCCAGCAGCCCGAACAGGCCGATCACCACGACGGCCACCGCCCAGCCCCGCCCGAGCCGGTGCCGCGCCAGCCACGCCACCACCGGCTCCACGCTGATCGCCACGAACAGCGCGAGCAGCAGGAGCGTCAGGATGCCGCTGATGCGCAGCACGGTCTGCAGGATCGTGTAGGCCAGGGTGAGCCCCAGGCCGGCGGTGAACCCGGCCGAGAACCAGGACGGCATCGGTCGCACCCGCAGGCCGCGCTCCGCACGCGGCGGCCGCGAGCCGTTCCCGGCCCCGCCGGGCGCCTCGCCACCGCTTCCCGAACCGTTACCGGCCAGCACTCCCGCCTCTCCGCCGCCCCGCGAACCGGCCGGTCGCCGGCCCCGGGGGTCCGGTCCGTGGATACCCCGCCGCCGCACCGCCGCACCGCGTGGCACGCAAGACCACCTACTGGGACGAGCAGCTTCCCCCGCTTAGTTGTAGGATTTAAATCATTATGGGATTACAACTAAGTAAGACCGCGTCTTCCATGTCCTCAGGGGGTTCTGTGCCCGAGCTCTCCCGGCGCCGCCGGCTGCTGGTCCTGGCCATCTGCTGCACGAGCCTGCTGATGGTCAGCCTCGACAACACGATCCTCAACGTCGCGCTGCCGTCCATGCAGCGGGAGCTGCACGCCTCCGTCTCCGGCCTGCAGTGGACGATCGACGCCTACACCCTGGTACTGGCCTCGCTCCTGATGCTCGCCGGCTCCACCGCCGACCGGCTCGGCCGCCGGCGCGTCTTCCAGACCGGGCTCGTGCTCTTCACGGCCGGCTCCGTCCTGTGCAGCCTCGCACCGGGGCTGAGCTGGCTGATCGCCTTCCGCATGGTGCAGGCCGTCGGCGGGTCCATGCTCAACCCCGTCGCCATGTCGATCATCACCAACACCTTCACCGACCCCCGGGAGAGGGCCCGGGCGATAGGTGTGTGGGGCGGCGTCGTCGGCATCAGCATGGCGGCCGGACCCGTCCTCGGCGGCGCGCTCGTCGAGACCACCGGCTGGCGTGCCATCTTCTGGATCAACCTGCCCGTCGGACTGGCCGCGCTCGCCCTCACCGCCCGCTACGTCCCCGAGTCCCGCGCGCCCCGCCCGCGCCGCGCCGACCCCGTCGGCCAGCTGCTGGTGATAGCGCTGCTCGGCACCCTCACCTACGGGATCATCGAGGGCCCGGCCGCGGGCTGGACCTCGCCGGCCATCCTGGGCTGCTTCACCGTCGCCCTCTGCTCGCTCGCCGCGCTCACCCGCTACGAACGGCGGCGTACCGACGCCCTCATCGAACCGGGGCTCTTCCGCAGCGCCCCCTTCAGCGGGGCCACCGCCATCGCCGTCAGCGCCTTCGCCGCGCTCGGCGGATTCCTCTTCCTCAACACCCTGCACCTGCAGAACGAGCGCGGCCTCCCGGCCCTCCAGGCCGGCCTGTACATGCTGCCCATGGCCCTCATGTGCCTGGTCTTCGCGCCGCTGTCCGGCCGCCTGGTCGGCACCCGCGGCCCCCGCCTGTCCCTCGTCCTCGCGGGTCTCGCGATGACGGCGAGCGGCGTGCTGTTCGCGGTCTTCGACGCGGGCTCCTCGTCCGACGCCCTGCTGATGGCCGCCTACGTCGTCTTCGGCATCGGCTTCGGACTCGTCAACGCCCCCATCACCAACACCGCCGTCTCCGGCATGCCGCGCTCCCGCGCCGGAGTCGCCGCCGCCGTCGCGTCCACCAGCCGGCAGGTCGGCAGTTCCCTCGGCGTCGCCGTCATCGGCGCCGCGGTGGCCGCCGGAGCCCAGCGCACCGGTTGGTGGATCATCACCGGGTGCGGACTGGCCGTCCTCGTCATCGGTACGATCACCACCGGCCGCTGGGCGGCCCGGACCGCCGAACGCTCCGCGGCCCGCCTCGACCCCGACCACAGCAGGATCCCGGTGACGACACGATGACCGCCCACGACGCCCACACTGCCGACGCCCGCACCACCGACGCCCGGCTCGCCTGGAGCAATCTGCGGTCGATAGTCCTCGGCGGCAACGAGCGCCGCAAGGACGTCGTCGACGCGCTCGGCATGAGCTTCTTCCGCGTCAAGGCGCTGCGCAGGATCGCCCGGGGCCCGCTCACCCTGCGGGAACTGGCCGACGAGCTGCTGACCGACCGGCCGTACACCACGCTCGTCGTCGACGACCTGGCCGGCCGCGGCCTGGTCGAACGCTCCGCCAACCCCGCCGACCGCCGCTCGAAGATCGTCTCCGTCACCCCGGCGGGCCGCGCGGCGGCCGACCGCGCCGAAGAGATCCTCGGCACCCCGCCGCCGGCCCTGCTCGCCCTCCCGCCGGAGGACCTGGCCGCCCTGGCCCGCATCACGGCCCGCATCGCCGGCGGGGCGGGGGAGGGCCGGGAACCGTAGCCGGCCGGGCGGGGCGTTTGACCTGTCAGTCTTGTCAGACGTCTTGTCAGACCTTGGTGAAGCACAAGGTATAGCCGAGACTCCGCCTGCTCGTGACCTGGATCCCGTAGTCGGAGCTCGGTCCGCACTTCTTGCCGGCGCCGTACAGCTTGTCGGCCGTCTTGTACTGCGCCTCCGGGGAGCCGCAGTCGACGATGGTCGGAAGCGGCTCGCCCTCCGGGTCCTGGACCTTGACGCAGTCGCCCACCTGCGGGTCGTGCGTCTTGCCCTCCTCGACCCGTGCGGTCCGCGCCGCCTCCTTCTTGGCCTTGCCGCCGTTCGGATCGGTGTTGTAGTCCCATACGTACCAGGCGGCGCCGCCGAAGACGGCCACGACGACGGCGACGGAGAGCAGGGAGTGCACCGGGCTCCTGCGCGGCGGCTGCGGTCGCGACGGGGGCTGCGGTTGCGGCTGCGGAGGCTGGGCGTACCCGTACGGCTGCTGAGGCTGCGCGTAGCCGTACGGCTGCTGCGGCTGCCCCGGGTACGGGGGCTGCCCCTGGTAGGGCGGCTGGTTCTGATAGGGCGGCGGTGCGGACACGGCTTGCGTTCCCCCATGGTTGAACTGCACGAGCGAAGATCAACACGCTGTTGACCGAGGTCAGGTTACCCACCGGAACATGCCGGTCCGTCAGCGGACCCATGCCTTCCGGCCGACCCGGTCGGCGGCCACCCGGGCGTGCGTGGGCGAAACGGACGTGGTGCAGGATGACTTATCGCGCCGGCTGCCGCTCGTTGCCCGGCGCGCTCGCGATCCGTCGGACAGGCAGGTACAAGGTGACGCATCATTACTCCGGGCTTCTGGTGGCGCGTGACGCCGTCGCCCCGCTGCGGGGAACCGAGGGAGGCCGTCGATGAGGCATGCTCTGACGCTGCATGACGTGATCATGGCCGGGATCGCGCTGGCCGCCGGACTGGCCGCGGCCCTCGTGTTCCGGGTCATCCTGCGCTGGCTCGCCGAACGGGCCCGCAGGACCAAGTGGGAGGGCGACGACATCATCGTCGACATCCTGCGCACCTTCGTCCCGTGGGGCGCGGTGGCGGCCGGCCTGGCCGGGGCGGCCGCGGCCCTCCCGCTGACCGGCTCGGTCGGGAACACCGTCAACGAGGTGCTGACCGCGCTCGTCATCCTGAACGCCACGCTCACCGCGGCCCGCGTCATCGGCGGCCTGGTGCGGTCGGTGGCGCAGTCCCGGTCCGGTGTCGCCGGCTCGGCCACCATATTCGTCAACATCACCCGTATCGCGGTCCTCGCGATGGGCTTCCTCATCATCCTGCAGACGTTCGGGATATCCATCGCCCCGCTGCTCACCGCCCTCGGCGTGGGCGGTCTGGCCATCGCCCTGGCGCTGAAGGACACCCTGGCCAATCTCTTCGCCGGTGTGCACATCCTCGTCTCGAGGACGGTCCAGCCCGGCGACTACATACGGCTCACCAGCGGTGAGGAGGGCTATGTCGTCGACATCAACTGGCGCAACACGGTGGTCGAGGCGCTCTCCAACAATCTGATCATCATCCCGAACGCCAAGCTCGCCGGCACGAACATGACCAACTTCAGCCGGCCCCAGCAGAAGCTGTCCGTCACCGTGCAGGTGGGCGTCGCCTACGACAGCGACCTCGAACACGTCGAGCAGGTCACCAACGAGGTCGTCGAGAGCGTGATGAAGGACGTGCCCGGCGCCGTCCCCGACCACGAGCCGGCCGTCCGGTTCCACACCTTCGGCGACTCCCGGATCGGCTTCACGGTGGTGCTCGGCGTCGGCGAGTACAGCGACAAGTACCGCATCAAGCACGAGTTCATCAAGCGCCTGCACCAGCGGTACCGGGCCGAGGGCATCCGGATCCCCGCCCCGGCGCGGACCGTCTCCCTGGAACAGACCGCCGAGGGCGTGATCCCGCACCCGCGCACGCCCCTCGACGCCCTTGCGGACCGCCCGGGCGTCACGGGCTGAACCGTCGTGCCGTCGCGGCGGCCACCGGCACTTTCCGTGTGCCGGTGGCCGCCGCGTCCGTATGCCCGGGTGTCAGGCCGCCGTGCTCCGGCCGGCGTGCGCGCTCCCGTGGTCCGGGAGTACGGCCGGCGCGGACGCCGCCGGACGCCAGTCGTCCACGGCGCGCAGCGCTGCCTTCGCCTGGCTCGCGTACGTGTCGACGTACTCCTGCTCGGACAGCTTCCAGATGGCGTACATGATCTCGTCGGTGACGGCGCGCAGGATCTCCCGGTGCTCCTCCATGCCCGCGTACCGCGAGAAGTCCAGCGGCTTTCCGAACCGGATGGTGATGGGGACGACGCGCGGCAGGAGCCGGCCGGTCGGCTGGGCCTCGAACGTGCCGATCATCGCGCAGGGGATCACCGGCGCTCCGGACCGCAGCGCCATCGCCGCCACCCCGACCTTCCCCTTGTACAGCCGCCCGTCGTGCGAGCGGGTGCCCTCCGGGTAGATCCCGAGCAACTGGCCCTCGCCCAGCACCGACAGCGCCGTGTCGAGTGCCGCCTGGGCCGCCTCCTTGCCGGAGCGGTCGACCGGGATCGCCCCGATGCCCCGGAAGAACGCCGCGATCAGCCGGCCCTTGAGGCCGCGCCCGGTGAAGTACTCCTGCTTGCCGAGGAAGCGGATCCGGCGTTTGACCATCACGGGCATCAGGAAGTGGTCGGAGAAGGAGAGGTGGTTCCCCGCGATGATGGCCGCCCCGCGTTCCGGAAGGTGCTCGATGCCCTCCACCTTGGGCCGGAAGACCCACCGCAGCAGCGGTATCAGCACGACGTTCTTGAAGAAGCAGTAGAACACGCAGCCAGCCCCTTGTCCGAGTGACCTGCCCCCCGCGCCCACGCACGTTAGTGCGAGGAGGAGATCACGGGGAGAGTGACTATTCGGCCACACAGGGTGAGCGGCCCTGGTGCTCGCCCTGCCCGCGTGGGCCGTCCCGGCCGCCGCGCCCGGCTAGTCCCGGGGCCCGACCACCCGCCCGTCCTCGGTCACGGTGATGGCCCCGGCCGGGCAGGAGTCGGCGGCGTCGAGCACCGTCTCGTCCGGAGCGGTCTCACCGCTCACCGGCCGGGAACGGTCCCCCTCCAGCGTGAAGAACGAACCGGCCAGGGCGGCGCAGATGCCCGAGCCCATGCAGCGCCCCCGGTCCACGGTCACCCGCCAGACCATCGCTCACCACCCCACCGGCATCGCGCGCGGCCCCCGCACCAGCATCCGGTCCTTCCACACGATGTCACCGGCCGCACGCAGGCCCGGCAGCCGCAGGAGGAGGGCCCGCAGCGCCTCCTGCAACTCGACCCGGGCGAGCGGCGCCCCCAGGCAGTGGTGCACGCCGTGGCCGAACGCCAGGTGCTGGTTGCCGTCCCGGCCGAGCTCGATCGCGCCCGGCTCGTCGAAGCGCCGCTCGTCGCGATTGGCGGCGCCCACCGACACCAGCACGGGCTCGCCCTTGCGCACGAGCGTGCCCCCGACCTCGACGTCCTCGATGGCGTAGCGTGGCGCGGCCGCCGCCGAGCCCAGGGGGACGAAGCGCAGCAACTCCTCGACCGCGCCCGGGATCAGCTCCGGCTCGGCGCGCAGCCGCGCCGTCTCGCCGGGATGGCCGAGGAGGACGTACACGAAGTTGGGGATCTGGGTCGCCGTGGTCTCGTGGCCCGCCACCAGCACCGCCACGCACAGGTCGATCAGCTCCCGCTCGGACAGCCGGTCGTCCTTGTCCCGGGCCTCGATCAGGTCCGTCATCAAGTCGTCGGCGGGGCGGGCGCGGTGCTCCTCGATCAGCCCGGCCATGTAGGCGCGCAGCTCCTCCCGGCTGGCCTCCGCCTCCTCGGCGGTGAGCGAGCTGGTCGACAGCGCGTCGTCGCTCCACTTGCGGAAGAGGGGACGGTCCTCCTCGGGCACGCCGAGCAGCCGGCAGATCACGGAGACCGGGAGCGGCAGCGCGAAGGACTCGACGAGATCGGCGGGCGGACCCGCCGCCACCATGTCGTCCAGCAGGCTGTCCGCCAGCGCGCGGATGTCCGGGCGCAGCCGCTCCACCCGCTGCACGGTGAACGCCTTCGTCACCAGTCTGCGCAGCCGGGTGTGGTCGGGCGGGTCCATGGTCAGGATGCCGGTGGTGACCCGGGCGGGGGACTGGCGGGGTTCGTCGTGTTCGAGGCAGGCGGCACGGCTGAACCGCGGGTCGCCCAGGACGAGCCGCGCGTCCGCGTACCGCGTGACGAGCCAGGCCGGCTCGCCGAAGGGCAGCCGGACGCGCCGCAGCCCCTCGCCGCGGCGCACTTCCTCGTAGCGCTCGGACAGTTCCAGGCCGGTGGCTTCGTTGAAGGGATAGGTGACGGGCTGACGGGGAGAGGCGGACATCCGGACCCTTGCTCCTTCGCGTCGGCAGTAAGGTCTCCCGCCGGTGCGGGACGCGATGTAAGCACGCGATGTAAGCACCTGCTTACATAGACCGTAGGGCGGCCGGGAAGCGGAGTCAACGGGCCCGGTCCGGCCGGGACTTGGGAGGAACGCATGACCACGGAGAAGCCGGTGCGCAGACGCGACGCGGAGGCCACCCGCCGCTGCCTGGTCGAGGCGGCGGCGGAACTGTTCGCGGAACGCGGCTACGACCGCACGACGGTACGCGCGATCGCCGACCGCGCCGGCGTCAACCAGGCCCTGCTCTTCCGCTACTTCGGCTCGAAGACCGCGCTCTTCGGCGAGGTCGTGGCGATGGACGGCCGCCGCCGGCTGCGGGAGACCCCCGCCGAGCGGCTGCTGGAGAACGCCCTGCGGAACCTCCTCGCCCCCGCCGGGGCCTCGCCCGAGGACCGCTCGCTGGAGGTGTTCCTGCGCTCGGTCGGCAGCGAGGACGGAACGGCACAGGCGAACCGCTGCCTGACCGAGGAGTACACCACGGCGCTGGCGGGTCTCACCGGCGCGGAGGACGCCGAGCTGCGCGCCGCGCTGGTCATGGCATGGCTGCTCGGCATAGGACTCACCCGCGTCGTCCTGCGCCAGGAACCGCTGGCCGGCGCCGACCCCGAGCATGTGCGCCGCCTGATGCTCGAGGCCGCCCGGACACTCCTCGAACGGCTGCCCTGACCCGGGCGGGGGACAGTCGCGTACCACTCGGACGGCGAACACCCGGTAGGCCGTGCCGTGGAACCACCGGCGCCGGTCCCGCGCGGTGCCGCGGCGGCCGGCCGGCGGAGCGGTAGCGTGCCGCGCACATCCGTTCGTCGTCCGTTCCATCGGGAGCCCCGTGATGCTCAAGGGATTCAAGAACTTCCTCATGCGCGGCGACCTCGTCACCATCGCCGTGGGCCTGATCATCGCGCTGGCCTTCTCGACGCTGATCAAGGCCTTCACGGACTTCGTGATCAACCCCGTGATCGCCCGGGCGCAGGGCGGCCACGGGCTCGGCCTCGGCTGGCAGCTGGGCCGGGCCGGGAACAAGGCCACCTACCTCGACCTCGGGTCGTTCCTCTCGGCGGTCGTGTACTTCGTCCTCTTCATGGCCGTCGTCTACTTCCTCATCGTCCTGCCCTACCAGCACATCCAGGCGCGGCGCGGGGTGGTGGTCTTCGGTGACCCGGTCCCGGTCAAGACCTGCCCGGCCTGCCGCCAGGAGGACGTGCCGGCCACCGCCGTCACCTGCTGGCACTGCGGCACCGGGCAGCCGGAGACGGGCGCCCGGCGGCAGCCCTGATCCGCCGCGTCGGGGGTTCCCCCGTCCGGGGCAACGCCGTCCGCTCGGCCCGCCCGGCCGGGTAGAGACACCTCGGACGACACACTGCGCGGCAGGAGGGCTCTCGGATGCGGATCGTCGTCGATCTCAATCGCTGTCAGGCGTACGCGCAGTGCGCCTTCCTCGCCCCGCAGGTGTTCGCGCTGCACGGCGAGGAGGCGCTGATGTACACGCCGGCGCCCGCCGAGGAGCACCACGAGCGGGTCCGGCGGGCGGCGGCCGCC
>NZ_JBFAPH010000090.1:0-19611 GCF_040675635.1 Streptomyces sp. NPDC049577 | reverse complement strand
GATCGGCATCCCCGCCCTGGCCGGACTGTCCGTCATGCACGGTCTGGTGCCGCCGCATCCCGGTCCGCTGGCCGCCATCGACGCCATCGGCGCGGCGCAGCGGCTGTCGGTGTCCAGCGACACCGAGGGCGGTATGGGCGACCACTTCGGAGCCGGCCTGCGGGCCGCCTACCGCAGCCTCAACGGGCCGCAGCTGTGCCGCCCGTGCCACATCGCGGGCCCGTCCCTCACCCACTCCCTGTGGTGGTGGCTGCTGCCGTTCCTGACGGCCGCCGCCTGCGCCCTCGCCCTGCGTCGGCGCGAGCGGGCGGCGGTCACCCTGCTGCCGGTCGCCTGCGGCCTCGCGCTGGCCGCGCCGTATCTGCTGCTGCTCGACTACTCGGCGCCGCGCTTCCTGCTGCCGGCCTACGCGCTGCTCGCCCTGCCGGTGGCCGACCTGGCCGTGCGCGCCGTCGGGGCCGCCCGGCGGCCGGGCGCGCGGACGGCCGTGACCGTGCTGCTGGGCGCCGTCCTCGCGGTGCACCTGGGCGTGCAGCTCAAGGAGTTGCGCCTCAACACGGCCGACGCCCGCGACACCACCGTCCGTTACCGGCGCGCGGCCCGGGAGCTGGGCCGCCTCGGACTGAGCGCGCCCTGCCTGGTCACCGGGCCGCGCGCGCAGCCCATCGCCTACGAGGCCGGCTGCGCCTCGGCCCAGACCATGGGCAACAACCGCTCCACCACGACGGCGGGCATCGTCGCGGCCGCCGGCCGGGAACCGACGGCCCTCCTCTTCGACCCCGGCGACCCCTATCTGCCGGGCTACGCCCGCACCTGGCACCCGCACCCGCTGCCGGGAACCGACTGGATCGCCTACGTTCCCTAGTGCTGCGGGTCACGCCTCCCGCAGCAGTGCGGCCAGGTCGCTGTCGACGTCGAGGTGACCGCCCTCGCTGCCCACCGGGACCAGCGCGTAGGAGCGGGCCAGGAAGCCGCGCAGGTCGTCGGTGTCCATCTGGACCATGGCCACGCCCTCCTGTGCGTGGAGCTCCAGTACCGTGCGGTGCGGCCCGCACGGCCATACCCGTACGTCGCCCCCGCCGGTCGGCGAGAGCAGGCCCCGGGCCAGCAGCTCGCGGGCGAACGTCCACTCGACCTCCGCGCCGTCCAGCGAGGCCGTCGCCGGGAACGCGACGCGCACGGCGAAGGGGTCGGATCGCAGGTAGCGCAGCTGTGCGGAGACCGTGCGTGAGGGCGGGGCGGAAGCGATGAGCCGTGCCTGGACAGCCTGGTCGATGACAGTGGACAACGCCTGCTCCCTTGCGATGTTTTCCGGGTGGTGCGGGTCCGTGCCTCTTCGGGATCCGTGCTTCGAGGTGTGAGACGTCGAATCGATCGGGCCCGTGCGCACGAAATCGATGTGAGCTACGTCACTTTCTCGGGACGTCCCGGCCCAGTGCCTCCAGCAGCCGACGAGCCGTCCGCAGCGCCTCGTCGCCCGCCTCCTGGATCGCGCGCAACGACGCGCCGACCCGCTCGTCCGCCGAGGTCAGAGCGGCCGCCTTGGCCAGCACGGTCACCGCGGCGACCTGGTGGGCGACGTGGTCGTGCAGCTCACTCGCCAGCTCCAGACGTTCCGTCGCGCGCACGGCGCACAGGGCCTCGAGTGGGCGCAGGTCGGCAGTCATGCGCCCCACGGTATGCGGTGCGCGCCCCGGTCGGATCATCCGTCCAGCCAGTCGCCCCGGCCGAAAGGATGAATCTTTGACGACCTCGGGCGCCCGCCCCGCGGCCGGTTCCGCAACCTGTTCCACCCGTGGACGCGCCGGACCGCCTCCGCTAGCTTGACCCGCCATGAGGCGGACGGGGAAGGCGATACAGGCGTTGGCGGCGGGACTGTGCGGGGCGGCGCTCGCCCTCGCGGGCACGGCCCCCGCCGGGGCGGCGGAGCCGGCCGCGGGGCACCCGGCCTGGCGGCTCACGGACAGCGGCAGCGACGCCCGGTTCCGGGGACTCGCGGCCGTCGACCGGGCCACGGCCTGGGTCGCCGGCACCAAGGGCACGGTCCTGCGCACCGGCGACGGCGGCCGTCACTGGCGCGACGTCTCGCCGCCCGGTGCCGGCACCCTCGAGTTCCGCGACGTGGCCGCCTTCGACGACCGGCACGCCGTCGTGCTGGCCATCGGCGAGGGCGAGGCCTCCCGCGTCCTGCGCACCGGCGACGGCGGGAAGACCTGGACCGAGACCTTCCGCAACACCGACCCGAAGGCTTTCTACGACTGCATGACCTTCTTCGACCGCCGCAACGGCATCGCCCTCGGCGACCCGGTCGACGGCAGGTTCCGCATCCTCGCCACCGGTGACGGCGGCCGCAACTGGCGCCCCCTGCCGGCGGACGGGCTGCCGGCCGCCCTGCCCGGCGAGGCGGCGTTCGCCGCGAGCGGGCAGTGCGTGGTCAGCACCGGGGCGCGCGACGCGTGGATCGCCACCGGCGGCGGCGCCCGCGCCCGGATCCTGCACTCCCGCGACCGGGGGCGCACCTGGACCTCCGCGGACGCGCCCCTGCCGGCGGGCGACCCCGCCCGCGGCGTCTTCGCACTGGCCTTCCGGGACCGCGCGCACGGGCTGGCCGTCGGCGGCGACTACCGCGCCGGACAGCCGTCCGTACCGGCCGCCGCCGGCAGCCGCGACGGCGGCGCCGCGTGGGCCGCCGCCGAGCGGCCGCCGGCCGCCTACCGCTCCGGCGTCGCCTGGCTGCCGCACAGCCGCACCGCGGCCCTCGCCGTCGGCCCCACCGGCAGCGACCTCACCCTCGACGGCGGCCGCAGCTGGCGGAATTTCGACGCGGGCTCCTACGACACCGTCGACTGCGCGTCCGACGGCGGCTGCTGGGCGGCGGGGGAGAAGGGCCGCGTCGCCCGGCTCACCGGCGCCCGGCCGGGACGCTGAGCTCAGGAGGGCAGTGTCTGGCGGTACTGTTCCAGCGCCGGGACGGTCTTCGTGGCAAGGAACTCGGTGATCGTGTACTCGGCGACGCCCGCCACGGTGAAGGGGTCGCTCTTCGCGATCTCCTCCATCTTCGACCGGTCCTCGCCCAGCGCGAGGATGATCCCGCCGTCGCGCGGCACCTTGCGGCCGGAGGCGAGGAAGACGCCCGACGCGTAGTGCGCGTCGAGCCACGCGATGTGCTCGGGCAGGGCGGCGTCGATGCGGTCGGTCGACGCGGTGTAGGTCAGCTCCAGTACAAACATGATCGCCAGGCTACGCCGCCGGGCGCGCCCGTGCGCTCCTCCGTCCACCCGAACCCCCTAGGATCAGTCACGTGTTCGATGAACTCCCTTCTGGCTGGCCCCGCACCGAGGCGGAGGCGCTCGCCGTCCAGAACGAGCTGCGCGACCGGGTGATCCTCGACGAGGCGGGCCCGGAGCCGGGCGCTCCGCTGGTCGTGGTGGGAGTGGACGTCGCCTACGACGACGAACGCGACGTCGTCGCGGCGGCCGCCGTCGCCTTCGACACCGGACGCGTACCGCGGGTCCGCGAGCGGGCGACCGCGGTGGGCCGCGTCGCCTTCCCGTATGTCCCCGGTCTGCTGGCCTTCCGTGAGATCCCGACCGTCCTCGCGGCGCTGGAGCGGCTGACCGCCGCCCCCGACCTGGTCGTCTGCGACGGCTACGGGCTCGCCCATCCGCGCCGCTTCGGCCTCGCCAGCCATCTGGGCGTGCTGACGGGACTGCCGACGATCGGCGTGGCCAAGAACCCCTTCCTCTTCCGCCACGACCCACCGGGCCCGGAACGCGGTGATACGGCGCCGCTCCTCGACGGTGAGGAGGAGGTCGGCCGCGCGCTGCGCACCCAACGCGCCGTCAAACCGGTCTTCGTCTCGGTGGGACACCGGGTCTCGCTGGAGCGGGCGTGCGAGCACGTCCTGGCGCTCGCGCCGAAGTACCGCCTCCCGGAAACGACCCGCGAGGCCGACACCCTCTGCCGCGAGGCCCTCCGGCTGGCCGCCGCGTAGGGGGTTCGCCCTTTCCGGCCCGGCGCGGCGGGGGCGGGCGGGAGCCGTGCTCTTGACAGGGGGCTTCCCGCAGGGTCAAGGTCGGCGCGGATCTCGGAACATTCTTCCGCGCCGGAGGCGAGATGCGTCTGCCCGTGCCCTTGTGCGGTGTCGTTCCCCCCGTGTGCACGCCGCTCAAGGCGTCCGGTGAGGTGGACACCCGTTCGCTCGGTTCGCTCGTCGCGCATCTGCTCCGTGCCGGCGTGCACGGCGTGTTCGCGCTGGGGACCAGCGGGGAGGCCGCGTTCCTCGGGGACGCCCAGCGGCGCGTCGTGGTGCGGACCGTCGTGGAGGCCGTCGGCGGGCGGGTGCCCGTGCTGGCCGGGGTCATCGGCACGAGTACCGGGCCGGTGCTGGAGCACGCGCGGGCCGCGGCCGAGCTGGGGGCGGACGCCCTCGTCGTCACCGCGCCGTTCTACGCCGCCGCGCACCCGTCCGAGGTCATGGACCACTACCGGCGCGTCCGCGCCGCCGTGGACCTGCCGGTGATCGCGTACGACATCCCCTCCCACGTGCACACCAAGCTGACCGCCGCCGTGCTGCTGCCGCTCGCCGAGGACGGCACGCTGGCGGGGCTCAAGGACAGCAGCGGCGACCTCGGTGCCCTGCGCCGGCTGCTGGTGGAGCTGCGCCGGCGCCGGCTCGGCGACCGCTTCGCCGTACTGACCGGCTCCGAGCTGACCGTCGACGCCGCCCTGCTCGCCGGCGCGCACGGCGTCGTGCCCGGGCTCGGCAACGTCGACCCCGCCGCGTACGTGCGGCTGTACGAGCACGGGCGCGCGGGCCGCTGGGCCGAGGCGGCCGCCGAACAGGACCGGCTCGCCGAGCTGTTCCGGCTCGTCGAGACGGGCGACCCCGCCGAGATGAGCGGCGGCTCCTCCGCGCTGGGTGGCTTCAAGGCCGCCCTCCGGCTGCTCGGCGTCATCGACTGCGCGGCCACGGCCGCCCCGCAGCGGCCCCTGCCCGAAAGCTCGGTCGCCACCGTCCGCCGGCTCCTCACGGAGAGCGGACTGCTGAGAACCACGACGGGCTAGCGTGTACGGCAGGCGTACGCATCACCGAACCCCTGCCGGAGGCACCATGACCCCCCTGAAGGCCCGAGCGAAGGTGCGCGAGTTCGCGCTGTCCCTGCCGGGGGCCGTCGAGGAGTTCCCCTGGGGGGACAGCGCCGTCGTCAAGGTCAACAAGAAGATCTTCGCCTTCCTGGGGGCCGACGGGAACGCCGAGACCGCCGGCATCTCCGTCAAGCTCAAGAACGAGGAGGCGCACGGCCATGCCCTCGCCGTGCCCGGCGCCACCCCCACGGCCTACGGGCTCGGGCGCTCCGGCTGGGTGTCCATCCCCCTGACGGGCGAGAGCGCGCCGGTCGAGCTGCTCTGCGACTGGGTCGAGGAGAGCTACCGCGTCATCGCCCCCAAGCGCCTGATCGCTCAACTCGACACCCCCTGACGCCCGGCAGCCCCGACTCTCCGTCCGCACCGCCCTTGTGGAGACCGGAACACGTTCTTAACATCGCGAGTGTTACAGCGATGGTGTAACGACAGGGGGGACTCATGGACGGCCCGCTCGCCGGAGTGCGCGTGGTCGAGCTCGCCGGCATCGGGCCGGGCCCGTTCGCCGCGATGCTGCTCGGCGACCTGGGGGCCGACGTCGTGCGGGTCGACCGCCCCGGCGGACCCGTCCTGGGCGTCGACCCCGCGTACGACGTCACCAACCGCAACAAGCGCTCCGTCGTGGTGGACCTCAAGGCCCCCGGCGGCGCGGAGGCCGTGCTCACCCTCGCCGAGCGGGCCGACATCCTGCTGGAGGGCTACCGCCCGGGCGTCGCCGAGCGGCTCGGCGTCGGGCCCGACGCCTGCCTCGCCCGCAACCCGCGCCTGGTGTACGGCAGGATGACCGGCTGGGGCCAGGACGGCCCCCTCGCGCACACCGCCGGCCACGACATCGGCTACATCGCCGTCACCGGCGCCCTCGCCCTGACCGGCCCGGCCGACGGCCCGCCGTACGCGCCCGCCAATCTGCTCGGCGACTACGCCGGCGGCTCGCTCTACCTCGTCATCGGCGTCCTCGCCGCCCTCCAGCACGCCCGCACCACCGGCACGGGACAGGTCGTGGACGCCGCCATCGTCGACGGGACGGCCCATCTGACGGCCATGCTCCACGGCATGATGGCCGCCGGCGGCTGGCGCGACCGGCGCGCGGCCAACCTCCTCGACGGCGGCACCCCCTTCTACGGAACCTACGAGACGGCGGACGGCGGCCACATGGCCGTCGGCGCGCTGGAGCCCCGCTTCTACGCCGAGTTCACCCGGCTGCTCGGCCTCGGGGAGACCGCCGGCGCCCGCGACGACCCCGCCCGCTGGGGCGAGCTGCGAGCAGCCGTCGCCGAACGCTTCCGGCAGCGCACCCGCGCCGAGTGGACCGAGGTCTTCGCGGGCTCCGACGCCTGCGTCGCCCCCGTCCTGTCCCTGGGCGAGGCACCCGGGCACCCGCACCTGGCCGCGCGCGGCACCTTCACCGACCACGCCGGACTGCGCCAGCCCGCGCCCGCCCCGCGCTTCTCGGCCACCCCCGGCGCCGTGCGCCGCCCGCCCGCACGCCCGGGCGCGGACACCGCCGAGGTGGCCCGCGACTGGGACGTCCCCGCGCTCGACCCCCAGCGCCCCCCTCAGCAGAAGGGCCCGCACGATGCAGCGTGAGATCTTCACCGCCGAGCACGAGGCGTTCCGGCAGACCGTACGGGCCTTCCTCGCCAAGGAGGTCGAACCGCACTACGAGCAGTGGGAACGGGACGGCATCGTCTCCCGCGAGGCCTGGCTGGCCGCCGGGCGCCAGGGCCTGCTGGGCCTCGCCGTGGACGAGGAGTACGGCGGCGGGGGCGCCCCCGACTTCCGCTTCAGCGCCGTGCTCACCGAGGAGTTCGCCCGCGCGGGCGCCGCAGGCCTCGCCGTCGGGCTGCACAACGACATGGTCGGCCCGTACCTGACCTCGCTGGGCACCGAGGAGCAGAAGCGCCGCTGGCTGCCCGGCTTCTGCACCGGCGAGACGATCGCGGCGATCGCCATGACCGAGCCCGGCGCCGGCTCGGACCTCCAGGGCATCCGCACCGCCGCCGAGGACCGCGGCGACCACTGGCTGCTGAACGGCTCCAAGACCTTCATCTCCAACGGCGTCCTCGCCGACCTGGTCGTCGTCGTGGCCAGGACCACGCCCGAGGGCGGGGCCAAGGGGCTGAGCCTGCTCGTGGTCGAGCGGGGGATGCCGGGCTTCGAACGCGGCCGCAACCTCGACAAGATCGGCATGAAGGCCCAGGACACGGCCGAACTGTTCTTCCACGACGTCCGGGTGCCCAAGGAGAACCTCCTGGGCGAGCTCCACGGCGCGTTCGGGCACCTCATGACCAACCTCGCCCAGGAGCGGCTGTGCATCGGCGTCGCCGGGATCGCCGCCGCCGAGCACCTGCTGGAGATCACGCTGCGGCACGTCAAGGAACGCGAGGCGTTCGGCCGGCCCCTGGCCCGGCTCCAGCACGTCCGCTTCGAGCTCGCCGAGATGGCCACCGAGTGTGCGGTCACCCGCGCCTTCACCGACCGCTGCATCGCCGAGCACGCCCGGGGCGAGCTCGACGCCGTGCACGCCTCGATGGCCAAGTGGTGGGCGACCGAACTGCAGAAGCGCGTCGCCGACCGCTGCCTCCAGCTCCACGGCGGCTACGGCTACATGACCGAGTATCGGGTGGCCAGGGCCTTCACCGACGGCCGCGTACAGACAATCTACGGCGGCGCGACCGAGATCATGAAGGAGATCATCGGCCGCTCCCTGATCTCCTGAAGCCCGGTCCCCCACCACCACGAGAGGTTGCGACGTGAGCAGCACCGAAGCGTACGTCTACGAGGCCATCCGCACGCCGCGCGGCCGCGGCAAGGCCAACGGCTCCCTGCACGGCACCAAGCCCGTCGACCTGGTCGTCGGACTGATCCACGAACTGCGCCGCCGCCTCCCGGAACTCGACCCGGCGGCGATCGACGACATCGTGCTGGGCGTCGTCAGCCCCCTCGGCGACCAGGGCTCCGACATCGCCCGCATCGCGGCCGTCGTCGCCGGGCTGCCCGACTCCGTCGCCGGCGTCCAGGAGAACCGCTTCTGTGCCTCGGGTCTGGAGGCCGTGAACCTGGCCGCCGCCAAGGTCCGCTCCGGCTGGGAGGACCTCGTCCTCGCCGGCGGCGTCGAGTCCATGTCCCGGGTGCCGATCGGCTCCGACGGGGGCGCCTGGTTCAACGACCCCATGACCAACTTCGAGATCGGCTTCGTCCCGCAGGGCGTCGGCGCCGACCTCATCGCCACCCTGGAGCGCTTCTCCCGCTACGACGTCGACTCCTTCGCCGTCCGCTCCCAGGAACGCGCGGCCGCCGCCTGGAAGGAGGGCCGCTTCGACCGCTCGGTGGTGCCCGTGCGGGACCGCAGCGGCCTGCTCGTCCTCGACCGCGACGAGCACCTGCGCCCCGGCACCACCACCGACACCCTCGCCGGCCTCAAGCCGTCCTTCGCCGGCATCGGCGAGGCGGGCGGCTTCGACGCGGTCGCGCTCCAGAAGTACCACTGGGTCGAGAAGATCGACCATGTGCACCACGCCGGCAACTCCTCCGGCATCGTCGACGGCGCGGCCCTCGTCGCCATCGGCAACCGCGAGGTCGGCGAGCGCTACGGGCTCACCCCGCGCGCCCGCATCGTCTCCGCCGCCGTGTCCGGCTCCGAGCCGACGATCATGCTCACCGGGCCCGCGCCCGCCACCCGCAAGGCGCTCGCCAAGGCCGGGCTGACCATCGACGACATCGACCTCATCGAGGTCAACGAGGCGTTCGCGGCGGTCGTGCTGCGGTTCGCCAAGGAGATGGGCATCGGACTCGACCGCATCAACGTCAACGGCGGCGCCATCGCGCTCGGGCACCCCCTGGGCGCCACGGGCGCGATGCTCGTGGGCACGCTCGTCGACGAGCTGGAACGGCAGGACAAGCGGTACGGGCTGGTCACGCTGTGCGTGGGCGGCGGAATGGGCATCGCGACGGTCGTCGAACGGGTCTAGCCCCGCCCTTCGTACCCCGGCAGCGACCACGAACCCCTGGAGACCACCGACATGAGCGAGCCCACCACCATCCGCTGGGAGCAGGACGACGACGGCGTCGTCACCCTCGTCCTCGACGACCCGCACCAGTCCGCCAACACCATGAACGACGCCTTCAAGGCGTCCCTCGCCGCCGTCGCCGACCGGCTGGAGGCCGAGCGGGAGACCGTCCGCGGCGTCATCGTCACCTCCGCCAAGAAGACCTTCTTCGCCGGCGGCGACCTGCGCGAGCTCATCGCCGTCACGCCCGCCGACGCCCAGCGCGTCTTCGACGCCGGGATGGCCGTCAAGCGGGACCTCCGCCGCATCGAGACGCTCGGCGTCCCCGTCGTCGCCGCCCTGAACGGCGCGGCGCTCGGCGGCGGCTTCGAGATCGCCCTGGCCTGCCACCACCGCGTCGCCCTCGACGCGCCCGGCTCGCGGATCGGCCTGCCCGAGGTCACCCTCGGCCTGCTGCCCGGCTGCGGCGGCGTCGTCCGCACCGTACGGCTCCTCGGCATCACCGACGCGCTGACGAAGGTGCTGCTGCGCGGCACCCGCCACACCCCCCGGCGCGCCCTGGAGGCGGGGCTGGTCCACGAGGTGGCCGCGACCGGGGACGAGATGCTCGCCAAGGCCCGTGCCTTCATCGACGCCCATCCCACCGCCCGCCAGCCGTGGGACACCGAGGGTTACCGGATCCCCGGCGGCACCCCCGCCGACCCGCGATTCGCCGCCGGCCTGCCCGCCTTCCCCGCGCACCTCAAGAGCCAGACCGGCGGCGCCCCCTGTCCGGCGCCGCGCGACATCCTGGCCGCCGCCGTCGAGGGGGCGCAGGTCGACTTCGAGACCGCGCAGGTCATCGAGGGCCGCTACTTCACGGGCCTGGTCACCGGGCAGACCGCCAAGAACATGATCCAGGGCTTCTTCTTCGACCTCCAGGCCGTCAACTCCGGTACCGGCCGGCCGAAGGACGCCGAACCGCGCACCGTGCGCCGGGCCGCCGTGCTCGGCGCGGGCATGATGGGCGCCGGCATCGCCTACGCCTGCGCCCGCGCCGGCATCGACGTCGTCCTCAAGGACGTCACGGCCGAAGCCGCCCGCAAGGGCAAGGACCACTCCGCCCGCCTGCTGGACGCGGCGCTGGCCAAGGGACGGACCACCGAGGCCGAGCGCGACGCGCTGCTCGCCCGGATCACCCCCACCGCCGACGCCGCCGACCTCGCCGGCTGCGACGTCGTCATCGAGGCCGTCTTCGAGGACGCCGCACTCAAGCACAAGGTCTTCCAGGAGATCCAGCACATCGCCGGGCCCGACGCGCTGCTGTGCTCCAACACCTCCACCCTGCCCATCACCCAGCTCGCCGAGGGCGTCGAACGGCCGGCGGACTTCATCGGGCTGCACTTCTTCTCGCCCGTCGACAAGATGCCGCTCGTGGAGATCATCAAGGGCGGGCGCACGAGCGACGCGGCCCTGGCCCGCGCCTTCGACCTGGTGCGCCGGATCGGCAAGACGCCGATCGTCGTGAACGACTCGCGCGGCTTCTTCACCTCACGGGTCATCGGCCGGTTCATCAACGAGGGCGTGGCCATGGTCGGCGAGGGCATCGACGCCGCCTCCGTCGAACAGGCCGCCGCCCAGGCCGGCTACCCGGCCAAGGTGCTGTCCCTGATGGACGAGCTCACCTTCACCCTGCCCCGCCGGATCCGCGAGGAGAGCCGGCGCGCGGTCGAGGCGGCCGGCGGCACCTGGACCCCGCACCCGGCGGACGAGGTGATCGACCGGATGATCGACGAGTTCGGCCGCACCGGCCGCAGCGGCGGCGGGGGGTTCTACGACTACGTGGACGGCAGGCGTGCCGGCCTCTGGCCCCGGCTGGCCGAGCACTTCCTCAAGTGGCACGTCTCGATCCCGTTCGAGGACATGAAGGACCGGATGCTCTTCTCCGAGGCGCTGGACGCGGTCCGCTGCCTGGAGGAGGGCGTGATCACCTCCGTGGCCGACGCCAACGTCGGCTCCCTGCTGGGCATCGGCTTCCCCGGCTGGACCGGTGGCGTGCTCCAGTTCGTCAACGGCTACGAGGGCGGCCCGGCGGGCTTCCTGGCCCGCGCCCGGGAGCTCCAGGAGCGGTACGGGGACCGGTTCGCGGCGCCGGCGCTGCTGGTGGAGAAGGCGGAGAAGGGGGAGCTCTTCAGGGACTGACGTCCGCGCCCCCGCCCGCGCCCTCGTCCGTGTCCTCGCCCCCGTCCGCCGCGTCCCCGGTTCCGTACAGCGCGCGCAGCTCCTGCTTGAGCGAGCGCTGGAACGCGGTGACCAGTGCCTGGACGACCATGGGGCGCATGGAGGCGGACAGGGACCGCATGGCGTCGACCTGTTCGGGGTCCCGTTCCCCCGCGGACCAGGGACCCCACACCTCCTCGTGGAAGAGGGCGGTGAGCTCCCCGGCCATGGAGCGCGCGTGCCGCAGCAGCGTCCGGCGGGCGGCCAGGATGGTATCCGCCGAGACCGGTACGTCGAGCAGGCGCACGCCCAGGGCCAGCAGGCCCAGGTCCACCCGGAAGGTGTCGGCGCCGTCGCCGGTGCGCTCCAGGACGTGCATCGCGGCGAGCCGGTCGAGGTCCGCCTCGTCCAGCGGCCGGCCGGCCCGGCGCTCCAGCTCGGCGCGGGTGGTCTCCGCGGCCTGGTCCGGGGTCCAGGTGGCCACCAGGGCGCGGTGTACGGCCAGGTCGTGGGCGCTCAGCCCGTCCGGCAGGGCCCGCAGGTAGCGCTCGATGGCGGCCAGGGTCAGTCCCTGCCGCTGGAGCTCCTCGATGAGCGCCAGCCGGGAGAGGTGGTCCGGGCCGTAGCGGCCCACCCGGCGCGGGCCGATCTCCGGCGGGGGCAGCAGCCCGCGCGTGCCGTAGAAACGCACGGTGCGCACCGTCACCCCGGCGCGCGCCGCCAACTCGTCGACGGTGAGCGTGGCTTGCTCGGACTCCGTGGCCATCGGCGGCGCCTCGCTCTCTGTCACGCCCGTCGGGGTGCAACAGTATTGCTGTGCCACCACCACTGTGCCACCGCTGCTCTCCGGTCCCCGTACGGCGAGGGCCCGCCGTACGGGAGTACGACGGGCCCGGCCGAACGCGGTCTCAGTGCCGGTGGCCGGTGGGGTGCGAGGCGAGCGCGGCCTGGATCTTCTTCCAGGACCTGGGCTCGGCGGGACCGGCGAGGGAGCGGGTTGCCGCCTTGCCCTTCGCGGCCGGGGCCGGCTTGCCGATGCCCGCCGCCGCGGCGTCCTTCGCGGACGGCTTGGCGGCGGTGAACAGCCAGGTGTCGAAGAGCTTCTGCAGCGGCTTGCCGGAGGCCTTCTCGGCGAACTTCACGAAGTCCTGGACCGAGCCGTTGCCGTACCGGTTGGCGGTCGGCCAGTCCTTGAGGATCCGGAAGAACGTCTTGTCGCCGACGGTGTTGCGCAGCGCCTGGAGCGCGACGGCACCGCGCTGGTAGATCGCGCTGTCGAACTGGTTGTCGGCGCCGGGGTCGCCCGGCTTGACCTTCCAGAACGGGTTGTCGGCCGGGATCTGTCCGTAGACGTAGTCGGCGAGCTGCTGCCCGGTGCCCTCGCCCTCCTTCTCCGACCACAGCCACTGGGCGTAGGAGGCGAAGCCCTCGTTGACCCAGATGTCGCGCCAGTTCTTCACCGAGACGCTGTCGCCGAACCACTGGTGCGCGAGCTCGTGCACGACGACGGAGGCGTTGGCGCCGTTGTCGAACTGCGCCGGGCTGTAGAACGGCCGCGTCTGGGTCTCCAGGGCGAAGTGCGTCTTGACGTTGGGCACGTAGCCGCCGGCCGCGGTGAAGGGGTACTCGCCGAAGACCGAGGTCTCCCAGTCGATCACCTCGTTGGTGCGCTCGACGCTCGCCTTGGCCGCGTCGTAGTTCTCGCCCAGGTCCTTGCTGTAGGCGTTGACGACCGGGAGGCCCGTGCCCGTGGTGCCGGTGGTGATGTCGAACCTGCCCACGGCCAGCGTGGTCAGATACGTGGCCTGCGGCTTGGCGGAGCGCCAGTACCAGCGGGTCCAGCCCAGCTTGGACGACTTGCCCTTCAGCACGCCGTTGCTGATGGCCTGGACGTCGTCCGGCACGTTGACCGAGACGTCGTACGTGGCCTTGTCACGCGGGTGGTCGTTGCTCGGGAACCACCAGGCCGCCGATTCGGGCTCGTTGGCGACGACCGCCCCGTCCGGGGTGCGCTGCCAGGCGGAGTACCCGTCGACCTTCGCCTGCGAGGGCGTGCCGCTGTAGCGGACGACGACGGTGATCTCCTTGCCCTTCTTCAGGGGCGAGGCCGGGGTGATCTCCAGCTCGTGCACACCGGTCTTCGCGTACGCGGCCTTCTTGCCGTCGACCAGCACGCTGCTCACGTCGAGCAGGAAGTCCAGGTTGAAGCGGGACAGGTCCTGGGTGGTGGTGGCGGTCAGCGTCGCCGTGCCGTCCAGGCGGTCCGTCTTCGGCTGGTACTGCAGCCGCAGGTCGTAGTGGGAGACGTCGTACCCGCCGTTGCCGGCCGTCGGGTAGTAGGAGTCTCCGGCACCCGGCGCACCCGGCGTGGCGTCGGCGGCCGATGCCGGGATCGCCAGCAGCAGGCAGGCGGCGGCCGCGCTCGGGACGATGAGTCTGTGACGCACGAGTCACTCCAACTCGTAGGGGACGAACGATCGATGTGAGCAGCCTATGTATGCACCGGGGCAGGAGGTATGTCCATGCCGTATGTCGACATGTGATCGACATGCCGCTGTCATGCGGTGAAACCCGAAAGATTTCGGCCAGTTGGGGCCTGAAGCGATCGGAACCTGTTGTGGTGTCGTCTCTCACCTCCCTCTTCTGTACGGGAGTTGACCCACGCTACGGTCCAGCCCGTGCCCATATCTGCGCGGAGCATCCGCATACCCTGGACCACCTTCGTCCTGGCGGCCGTGGCCGCCCTGATGGCCGTGCTCGCCGCGCCGCCGGGCGCCGCCCGGGCCGCCGACGGCGCGAAGCGGCCGGCCGAGAGCAGACCCGTCTACTCCTACGACCGGGCGATCCGCGAATCCGTATGGGTGGACATCGGGCTCGACGGTGACGGCGACGGCAGGAACGACCGCGTGGCGGTCGACATCATCAGGCCCCGCGAAGCCGCCGAGCACGGCCGCAGGGTGCCGGTCATCATGGACGCCAGCCCCTACTACTCCTGCTGCGGACGGGGCAACGAGAGCCAGAAGAAGACCTACGACGCACAGGGGAACCCGCTCCAGTTCCCGCTGTACTACGACAACTACTTCGTCCCGCGCGGCTATGCCGTCGTCCTCGTCGATCTGGCCGGGACCAATCGCTCCGACGGGTGCGTCGACATCGGCGGCCGCTCCGACATCCAGTCGGCCAAGGCCGTCGTCGACTGGCTGAACGGCCGGGCCCGCGGCTACGGCTCCCGCACCGGCACCACCGCCGCCCGCGCCGGCTGGACCACCGGAGCCGTCGGCATGATCGGCAAGAGCTACGACGGCACCGTCGCCAACGGCGTCGCCGCCACGGGCGTCAAGGGCCTGCGGACCATCGTCCCGATCGGCGCGATCAGCTCCTGGTACGACTACTACTTCGCCAAGGGCGCGGCCCTCTACGACGGCGGTCCCGACGGCCTGGCGAACGGCATCGAGAGCCCCGAGGCGCGCAAGCACTGCCAGGCCGTCCAGCGCCAACTCGTCGAGGGCGCCCCGCGCAACGGCGATTGGACCCCGCTGTGGACCGAGCGCGACTACGTGCGCGACGCCGGCAAGGTGCGCGCCAGCGTCTTCGCCGTGCACGGCATGCAGGACCTCAACGTCCGCACCAAGCACTTCGGCCAGTGGTGGGACGCGCTCGCGGCCCACGGCGTGGAGCGCAAGGTCTGGCTCTCCCAGACCGGCCACGTCGACCCCTTCGACTTCCGCCGCGACACCTGGGTCGCCACCCTGCACCGCTGGTTCGACCACTATCTCCTCGGCTACGACAACGGCATCGAGCGCGCGCCCATGGCCGACGTCGAGCGCGCCCCCGACCAGTGGTCCACCGACCGCGTCTGGCCCCCGCGCGGCACCCGGACCGTCGCCCTGCACCCGGCGGCCGGCACCCTGTCCACCACTCCCGCGCCCCGCGGCGCCGGCGCCGCCTTCACCGACGACCCGAAGCTGAGCGAGACCGACTGGGCCGCGCGCATCGATCAGCCCACGCCGGACAAGGCCGCCTTCACCACCGCCCCGCTCAGCCACGACCTGCGGCTGTCGGGATCCTCGACGGTCCGGCTGACGGTCACCCCGTCGACCACCTCCGCCCATCTGACGGCCGTCCTGGTCGACCTCGGCCCGGCCGAGATCCGCAACTACGGCGCCGACGGCGAGGGCATCCGCACCCTGGACGACCGCACCTGCTGGGGCAGCGGCACCACCACCGACACCGGCTGCTTCAAACGGACCGAGGCGGACCGCTCGCGGGTCGACCGCACGGTCTTCAGCCGCGGCTGGGCCGACCTCGGCCACTACGCGGGGGCGCGCGGGCGCGCGCTGACGCCCGGCAAGGCGTATGCGCTGACGCTCGATCTGGCGGCGACGGACCATGTGGTGCCGGCGGGGCACCGGCTGGGCCTGATCCTGGCGGGGACGGATGCCGGCCTGCTCGAACCGGCGTCCACGACGCCGCGCCTGACGGTGGACCTGCGGAGCACATCGGTCCGCCTCCCGGTGGCCCCGTAACCGGGGGCTCCGTCCCCGGACCCCGGTTCTCCCACCCGTCCAGCCATTACCCGGAGCGCCGGGGGGCCAAGGCCTCCACCAGCTCCGCAGCCCGCTCCGCGCACCCCCACGCCACCGTCACTCCCGCACCCCCGTGCCCGTAGTTGTGCACGACAGAGCCCTCCGCCTCCAGCCGCACCACCGAACGAGCCGGCCGCAGGCCGACCCGGTGGGCGAGGACCCGCGCCTCGCCCACCGCAGGGTGCACGCGCGAGCAGCGGGCGATGATCGACTGGGCGGTCGCGGGGCTCGGCGTGCGGTCCCAGACGTGGGGGCGCGCGGTGCCGCCCAGGACCAGCCCGTACGGCTGGGGGAAGACATGGAGGATCTCCGCGCGCCCCTCGTCGGCCCCGTCGGCCTCCACGAACCACTCGCGCACGCCCGGGTTCTCCACCACGACGAGCTGGCCCTGCACCGGGTGGACCAGGGGGTCCGGGACGAGGTCCCGGGCGCCCAGGCCGGTGCAGTTGACCACGACCGGGGCCGCCGCGGTGGCCTGCGCGAGCGAGGAGAGGGTACGGAAGGTGACCGTGCCGCCGGCGGCGCCCAAGCGGTGCTGGAGATGGCGGAGATGGGCCGGCATGTCGACGAGCGGGAGCCGGGCCCGTACCCCGGTGCCGTACCCGGCCGGGATCTCTTCCGGGCCGGCCGCCCGCAGGCCCGGCACCCGGAGTGCCCACGGGGCGAGCCCGTCGAGGGCGAGCCCCGCGTGCGTGCCGTCCACCATGCGGACGCCGGTCTCCTCCGGCCGCCGTGCCAGCCCGGCCAGCACCGTCAGCGAGCGCAGCGCCCATTCCCCGGCGGCCTCCCGGGGCTCGACGCGGTACGGCCACCACAGCGCCCCGGCCACCGCCGACGTCGTCTCCACGGGCGGCTCGCCCGTCCACACCCCGACCCGCAGCCCCCGCTCCGCCAGCACGACGGCGCTCGTCAGCCCGGCGACGCCCGCGCCGACCACGATCACGTCCCACCCCATGTGCCGACGGTACAGGCGACCGGGCCCCGGCCGGGGCGCACCGGCTAGAGTCGGCTGTCCTATGAGTGCCACCCTCGTCGCCAAAGACCTCGCCGCCGGACACGGCGACCGCACCCTCTTCTCCGGGCTCGACCTCGTCGTCGCCCCCGGGGACGTCATCGGGCTCGTCGGGGCCAACGGCGCCGGGAAGTCCACCCTGCTCCGCATGCTCGCCGGGCTGTCCGCGCCCGGCGAGGGAGCCGTCCGGCTCTCCCCGCCCACCGCCAACGTCGGCCACCTCCCGCAGGAGCCCGAGCGGCGGGAGGGCGAGACCGTGCGGGCCTTCCTGGCCCGGCGCACCGGCGTCGCCGCGGCCCAGAGCGCGCTCGACGCCGCCACCCAGGCGCTCGTCGACGCCGCGCCGGGTGCCGACGACGCCTACGCCACGGCCCTGGACCGCTGGCTCGACCTCGGCGGCGCCGACCTCGACGAGCGTGCCGAGGAGGTGGCCTCCTCCCTCGGGCTCACCGTCGGCCTGGACCGGCCCATGACCGCCCTCTCCGGCGGCCAGGCCGCCCGCGCCGGCCTCGCCTCGCTGCTGCTCAGCCGCTATGACGTCTTCCTGCTGGACGAGCCCACCAACGACCTCGACCTGGACGGCCTGGCGCGCCTGGAGTCCTTCGTCACCGGGCTGCGCGCCGGCACGGTCGTGGTCAGCCACGACCGCGAGTTCCTCGCCCGCACCGTCACCAAGGTGCTCGAACTCGACCTCGCCCAGCAGCAGATCAACCTCTACGGCGGCGGCTACACCGCCTACCTGGAGGAGCGCGAGACCGCCCGCCGGCACGCCCGCGAGGCGTACGAGGAGTACGCCGGCACCCGCGCGTCCCTGGAGGCGCGCGCCCGCACCCAGCGGAACTGGATGGAGAACGGCGTGCGCAACGCCCGCCGCAAGTCCACCGACAACGACAAGATCGGCCGCAAGTTCCGCGCCGAGGCGACGGAGAAGCAGGCGGCCAAGGCCCGCCAGACCGAGCGGCTGATCGAGCGCATGGAGGTCGTCGAGGAGCCCCGCAAGGAGTGGGAGCTGCGCATGGAGATCGCCGCCGCGCCCCGCTCGGGCGCGGTCGTGGCCACCCTGCGCGGCGCCCGGGCGCGGCGCGGCTCGTTCGCCTTCGGGCCCGTGGACCTCCAGATCGACTGGGCGGACCGGGTCGCCGTCACCGGCGCCAACGGCTCGGGCAAGTCCACCCTGCTCGCGGCGCTGCTCGGGCGGCTGCCGCTGGAGGAGGGCAGCGCGGCGCTGGGCCCCGGAGTGGTCGTGGGCGAGGTGGACCAGGCACGGGCCCTGTTCTTCGGTGACGAGACGCTGCTGGACGCCTTCGGCGCGGCCGTCCCCGAGCTGGCCCCCGAGGAGGTCCGGACCCTGCTGGCCAAGTTCGGCCTCAGGGCGGCCCACGTGCTGCGGCCCGCCGCCACCCTCTCCCCGGGCGAGCGCACCCGCGCCGCCCTGGCCCTGCTCCAGGCGCGCGGCGTCAACCTGCTCGTCCTGGACGAGCCCACCAACCACCTCGACCTGCCGGCCATCGAGCAGCTGGAGTCCGCCCTGGCCTCCTACAAGGGCACCCTGCTGCTGGTCACCCACGACCGGCGGATGCTCGACGCGGTGCACACGACCCGCCGGATCGAGGTCGCGGAGGGCCGGATCAGCGAGCGCTGAGGGACGGCCCCGGAGAGCCGCAGGGGGTCCGGCCGTACGCCCCCTGTGCGCTCCCTGTGAACCGTCTGTCCGAAAACAACTCCAGACAGTTGCCAAAAATTGCCCAAGCTGCACCGGCGAAATCTGCGGCGTACGGTCGTATCCGTGGGGGTTTTTCCTGCCTCTCCCGCCTGCTAGACCGCGGATTTGAACCGTTCATGGGGGCGGTCCCGCAAGCGTTCGATTTACGGAACGTTGGGCACCGGTTTCCGAACCGGGAGCCGCCGGCCGCCGTCTGGGGATTCGGACGTGCACAGCACGTCCGCACCACCGACGTCGAAACAGAGGCGTATGCATGACCTCGATCCTTCCCGGCTCCGCGCCCGTACCCGCTGATCCGGCCACCGCCCCGGCACCCCCCGTGGGCAGAGCGCGCTATGACGGCGCGCCGCCGCCTCCGCAGCGCACGCTGCTCGACATCCTGGACGCGACGGCCGAGGCCTGGCCGGACGCGCCCGCCGTGGACGCCGGCGACGTGGTACTGACCTACCGCCTGCTGTGCGCGGAGGTCGCCTGGCGGGCCGAGCGGCTCAGCCGCGCGGGCGTCGGCCCCGGCGACAAGGTCGGGATCCGGGTGCCCTCCGGCACCGCCGAGCTGTACCTCTGCGTACTCGCCGTGCTGCGCTGCGGCGCCGCCTACGTGCCGGTCGACGCCGACGACCCCGACGAGCGCGCCGCCACCGTCTTCGGCGAGGCGGGCGTCTGCGTGATCCTCGGCCCCGAGGGGGCCGTCACCGAGGGCCCGGTCTCCGCCATGGGCGACCTGCCCCGGACCGTGCACCCCGACGACGACGCGTGGGTCATCTTCACCTCCGGTAGCACCGGCGCCCCCAAGGGCGTGGCCGTCACCCACCGGGCCGCCGCCGCATTCGTCGACGCCGAGGCCCGGCTCTTCCTCCAGGACAGCCCGATCGGTCCCGGCGACCGCGTGCTGGCCGGCCTGTCCGTCGCCTTCGACGCCTCCTGCGAGGAGATGTG